>NZ_JBSFET010000042.1:0-55229 GCF_053594575.1 Streptomyces sp. NPDC001880 | reverse complement strand
GATCCCGCCGCAGTGGGGGGACGCGATCGGCCCGGTCCGGGGCAGCTGTCTGCCGGCCATGCGGGGCCATCCGACGGCCACCCCGGCGCCGCCACCGGCTCAGGCGCCGACTCCGGCTCAGACGCCGCCACCGGCTCAGGCGCCGACGTCCACCCCGCCGACGCCACCGGCTCAGGCCCCGACTCCGGCTCAGGCTCAGGCTCCGGCCCCGACTCCGGCCCCGACTCCGGCTCCGGCTCCGACTCCGGCTCAGGCCCCGCCGACGCCACCGGCTCAGGCCCCGACTCCGATTCCGGCTCAGGCTCCGGCTCCGGCTCCGGCTCCGGCTCAGGCCCCGACACCGACTCCGGCTCCGACGCCGAATCCGTACGACGCGGCCCCCTACAACGCGGCCCCCTACGACCCGCAGACCGTCAGCCTGGCCGCCGCCCCCGCAGCCCCTCCGGCCTCCCCGGCCGGTGGCCGCAAGCGCACCGCCCTCGTCTGGACCGGCACCCTCGTCGCGGCGCTGCTCATCGGCGGCGGCGCGACCGCGGGGATTCTGGCCCTGACGGACGGCCGGAGCGGCGACGGAGCGGTCACGGACGACAAGCCCACCACCGAGGCCCGGAGCAGTCGGACGCCGACCGACGAACCGGCCTCGTCCCCCGAACCGTCCCCGTCCGGCAGCCCGGAGCCCACCGCTACCGACGCTGCCGCTGCCCCCTCCGCCCCCACCGTCCCCGAGGGATTCCGGCTCGTCTCCGACACCGCCGGCTTCTCCTTCGCCGTCCCCATGGTCTGGGACCGGCAGAGCGAGGAGAACCACCAGATCACCTACGCGGGCTCCACCGGCCGGGCCGCACTCAAGGTCGGCGTCATCCGCAACGCCCCGTACACCTCGTACGAGAACTTCGTGACGCTGGAGCGCACCGCCGACGCCAACCAGAAGAACTACCGACGGCTGGAGCTGACGGCCAACACCTTCCAGGGGCGGCCGGGCGCGATCTGGGAGTACACCTACGAGGACCGGGAGAGCGGCGAGACGATCCACGCGATCGACCAGAGCTACATCGCGGAAGACGGCACCGAGTACGCCATCTACACCACCGAACGCGACACCGATTGGCCGGGCGCCCGGCGGATCTTCGACACCGCCCTGTCCACCTGGTCCCTCAACGACATCGACTGACGCCCGCGCTCACGGCGTCAGGGCCAGCCGGAAGCAGACCACCTCCTGGCCCGTCGTCGGCGTCGTGAAGCTCTCCGCGCGCTCCATCCCCAGGCGCAGGGCCACGGCGATCGACCGCTCGTTCTCCGCGTCGATCGTCGCCACCACCCGCTCCACCCCGGCCGCGCGCAGCCGCTCCAGCGTGAGGCGCGCGGCGGTGGTGGCGTAACCCCGGCCCCAGGCGGTCCGGGCCAGCCGCCAGCCGATCTCGATCTCGCCGACCGGCCCGTAATCGGTCCGCGGCCAGGGCTGGGCGCCGGTGAAGCCGGCCACCTCGCCGTCCTCGCCCAGCACCGTCCACAGGCAGTAGCCGAGCTCGGCGTCGAGCCGGCGCTGCCGGGCGGTCCACTCCTCGTACATCGAGAGCTCCTCCGACGCACCGCCGAAGAACTCCATCACCTCGGGGTCGTCGAAGGCGCGGTGCCAGGAGAGTGCGTCCTCGTCGGTCGGGACGCGCAGCTGTACGGAGGGAGCGCCGGGAAGCACGGTCGACATCTGGGAGCCCTTCGGAAGGTTGATCGGCGACCCCCCTAGACTGCATGGGACAGGTGCCGCGCGGCACGCGATTTCGAGTCTTCGGGAGATCCGACCGTGACCGAGCAGCCCCTCTCCGAACACAGCGCGGATGTGATCGTCGTCGGGGCAGGCCCGGCCGGCTCCACGACGGCGTACTACCTCGCCAAGGCCGGACTGGACGTTCTGCTCCTGGAGAAGACGGCCTTCCCCCGCGAGAAGGTCTGCGGCGACGGCCTCACCCCGCGCGCCACCAAGCAGCTCGTCTCCATGGGCATCGACATCTCCGAAGAGGCCGGCTGGCTGCGGAACAAGGGCCTGCGCATCATCGGCGGCGGCGTCCGCCTCCAGCTGGACTGGCCCGATCTCGCCTCGTACCCGGACTACGGGCTGGTCCGCAAGCGCGACGACTTCGACGAGCAGCTGGCCCGCCAGGCGCAGAAGGCGGGCGCGCGGCTGTACGAGCGCTGCAATGTCGGCGCCCCGATCGTCGACGACCGCACCGGCCGCATCACCGGCGTCAACGCGAAGCTCGGCGAGGACAAGACCCCGGTCACCTTCCACGCCCCGCTCGTCGTCGCCGCCGACGGCAACTCCACCCGGCTGTCGCTCGCCATGGGCCTGCACCGCCGCGAGGACCGTCCGATGGGCGTGGCCGTGCGTACGTACTTCACCTCGCCCCGCCACGACGACGACTACCTGGAGTCCTGGCTGGAGCTGTGGGACCGGCGCGGCCCCCAGGACCGGCTGCTGCCCGGCTACGGCTGGATCTTCGGCATGGGCGACGGCACGTCCAACGTCGGCCTCGGCATCCTCAACTCCTCCTCCGCCTTCAAGGAGCTGGACTGGCGCGAGGTCCTCAAGGCGTGGTGCGCGTCGATGCCGGAGGACTGGGGCTACACCCCGGAGAACATGACGTCGCCGATCCGCGGCGCCGCCCTCCCGATGGCCTTCAACCGCCAGCCGCACTACACCAAGGGCCTGCTGCTCGTCGGTGACGCGGGCGGCATGGTCAACCCGTTCAACGGCGAAGGCATCGCGTACGCCATGGAGTCGGGCGAGATCGCCGCGGACGTCATCGTCCAGGCCCACGCCCGCGCGACCCCGGCCCAGCGCGAACTGGCTCTCACCAACTACCCGAAGGTGCTCAAGGAGACCTACGGCGGCTACTACACGATGGGCCGCGCCTTCGTGAAGCTGATCGGCAACCCCAAGGTCATGAAGGTCGCCACCCAGCGCGGCCTGACGCACCCGCTGCTGATGAAGTTCACCCTGAAGATGCTCGCCAACCTCACCGACCCCACGGGCGGCGACGCGATGGACCGCATCATCAACGGCCTCGCGAAGGTGGCCCCGCGGGCCTGATCCGCCCCCCCTCGGACCCTCGAACCGGCTACGGCTGCGCTCACTCGGTGAATGCGGCCGTGGCCGGTTTTATTGATGTGCGTCTGCCCACGGAGGAGAAGCGACCGGCCACTGTGTTGATTTGGCGCCGGTGTAGCGTCCATCCGCAGACCGCACCACTGGCATCCAGCCAACTTCCGTACATCAAAAGCACGTTCGTCCGGCAGACGCCGCAAGGGTCTGCCGGGCCCGAACGGTACCGATTCTCATCGCGCGCGGTGGCGGCTTCGAGCCATGTGCCCGAGCGGCCGGCCAGACACGAAGGTGGTGCGCGTAAGTACGGGTACTCAGGGCCGGTTTGAGTGATCGTGCGGACATGACGCAGCGCACCTGTGCGTAACGTCTCTGCCGGTAATCTCAGAGATCACAACAGACGTAACTGGGTCGCTTTGCCCGGGCGATGCCCGGGGCTTACGGGGGAGGGCACGCGCGTGGCGTGGGACGAGTGGGAACGGCTCAAGGCGCAGGTGGCCGAGCGGCACGCCACTCATATGCATCAACGGGATTCGGGATTCGGGGAGAGGACGGCCACGCCGAGCCGACCGGTGACGTCGGGCAACTCGACGCGAAGCATGATGACGCTTCCCGGGACATGCTGGGTGTCTGAGGGGATCCAGGAGAAGCTGGAGAAGGACAGTGAGCCGCCGATGTACTTGCTGGGCATCGGCGATGAGAGTAACGGGCGCTCGATTATCGCCTATGGCACCCCCGATACCGCCGACAATGTCTCGGCGTACGTCCTTTGGCCCGGCACCAACTCGTCACCGAACTCCCGAACCAATGCGGAAGCCTCCGAATGACCTCCGGCACGGTCGACGGAGGTCAGACCGGATTTGTTCTGGGAGCCGGTATCAACTCGGCGGAAAATCGGGCATCGGCCGACAATATTGCCGAGATCGTGGTTGGGCAGTCTGAAAAGATCAGCTTGGAGATGCCTCGATGAGGGTTTTGAAAGCAGTGGTGCTGATGGCTGGAGCGCTGCTCCTGGCTGGATGCGACACATCAGGCGATCCGACTGGGCGGGAGGTAGAGATGAACATGCAGGAGGCGGCGGTGCGTGCGGACGAGATCCTCGACGGGACATTCGCTGCCATCAAGCCACCAGTGCACTGGACCCACGGGCAGTCGACTGAGGGTAATTGTGACGTGCAGAGGC
The DNA here is from genome assembly GCF_053594575.1 of Streptomyces sp. NPDC001880. NCBI lineage: Bacteria > Bacillati > Actinomycetota > Actinomycetes > Kitasatosporales > Streptomycetaceae > Streptomyces > Streptomyces sp. NPDC001880. The sequence continues at coordinate 50,946 of NZ_JBSFET010000042.1, read as the reverse complement.
GCCGGGCGGTCATGACGATTATCTCGAAGGAACGTCGGGGTAGCTTCCTGGGGGTGATCGAGCGTTACTGGGAGAGCCAGGGATACAAGCAGCTCTCGGTGAACAACTCAGATATGCCGGCCATGTACTACAGGACGCCCGACGAATTCAATGTGCGCGTGCTCATCGGTGGCGCAGGGCAAGCCTTTTTTGAGGTTGCGACGCCTTGTGTAAACGCTTCCGAGGTGTCTCCGCCGAAAGCGGAGACAGTCGGCCCGAACTATGCTGGAAAGATGACCCCCATTCCTGACGTCAAGTCGGATTTCTGGTCCGCGAAGAGCTCTCCTTCTTCCCGTACGTGACTTCTCGGCAGGGTGTTGGCTCGGTGCTGCTCGCCAACACCGCTCGAGGTCATCACGGCTGCGGCCAACGTCAACGATGTCACCCAGACCCACGCCCTGGTCGACGGCATTCCACCCGTCGCCGACCGCCCCGGTCGTCCTCGCAGGTGTCCCGAAGCCCTGTTCGGAGACAAGGGCTACGACTCCAATCCGAACCGCGACGAGCTCCGCAAGCGCCGCATCCTGCCTGTCATTTCCCGCAAGGGTGCCCCGAACATCCGGGGTCTGGGCAAGCTCCGCTACGTCGTCGAGCAGACCTTCGCCCTGCTCCACCACTTCAAGCGACTTGCCATCCGCTGGGAACGCCGCACCGAGTTCCACGACGCCTTCGTCTCCCTGGCCTGCAGCCTCATCTGCTGGAGACGCCTCAAGAAGGCCCGATCGTGCTCGTGTTACGAGCTCTGAAGGGGTCGTCTCGATAGGTGGTGACCAGCACAGCCCGGAAGTCGAGCTGTGCTCTGCACGCAGTAACTCGGTTGCGATGGGCTTGGTCACCTGGGCGAAGATGCCTGCATGACCCGGGAGACAGATGAGGTACGCGAAGCGATCGCAGGCGAGCTGCGTCTGATGGACCCCAGCGTGCGTAGTTCACGCTCGCTTGCCCAGCAACTCCTGGACCCGGACTTCGTAGAGGTCGGGGCCTCGGGGCGGCGGTGGACGTATGAGGACATGCTTGCTGCGATGCCCGAGATGGACGGTGCTACAGAAAGTGGCCCGCGCTACGAGCCCTCTGATATCACCGGCGTCCTTCTGGCACCCGGGCTGGTACATCTCACCTACGAGACCACGCTTGATGGAAACCGGGCACGGCGGAGTTCGCTCTGGCGCCAGCAGGGTGCGGCCGCGTCGTGGCAGATGTACTACCACCAGGCCACACCCATCCCGCCCGACAGCATGTAACTGCGAGTCCCGGACGGACGACGGATTCGTCTCGCTCGCCTGCGGTTGATCTGCTGGCGACGGCTCAAGAAGGCCGCTGCGTAGTCGCGGTACGCGCACCACGGTCCGTCCGAGGTCGGCAAATGATCAGCTACTCAGCGGTGCGTTTCTGCGTCCAATCCCGTTGCCCGAGGCGCCGGATGCGCCAGCTCGGCAGCGGGTGACGGGCCTCCTTGGTGAGGAAGTGCATCATGTCGATCAGCATGCGCCGAACATCCGTCATGGGTACGACCAACTCCTCCCACTGGTTGTAGTGGGCGTGCAGGCGAACCCGATCGTCGGAGACGCGCTCCAGCAGGCAGCTTTCCACCCCCAGTCGGAGCTCATCACCAGCTTCGATCCTGAGCCACTGCAGGAGGACTGACGAGACCACCCATTCCGGCCCGCATTGGGAAACGATCTCCTCCGCTGCCCAGCACAGTTCCTGGGGCGTGCCTTCTGGAGCGCTGATGACGGTGGTGTCGAAGGCGGAGGCAACACGATGAGGTGCCCCGTCCTCGCCCGTGTCAGATGCGGGGACCTCCTCCAGGCCGAAGACCCAGCGGTCCTTCGGGATGTCCCGGCGCTTGTTCGTCTCGCTCATCTGCATAGTGGTACCCCGTCAGGAAGTCGTCCAACGTGGCAAGCTCACCGCCCGGACTGGTTCCATTGTTGTTGCGGGGGCGTTGTCGGGGTCGGTCCGCATGTCGGGGTAGACGGTTGCCTGGGCCCATCGTGCGGGTTGATCAGTGGTGCGCCCGTGCTCGCCCCCAGGGCCCTGGTTCGCCAGGAAGCCCCGCTCGGATCGGCACGCCGCCCGTCAGCCGTCCCGGTGGCCGGCGTCCACGCGTGTGCGGAGGTCGTCGGCCTCGGTGCGCTTTCCGCCGGTGGCGACCACGCGGCCCCTGGGCCTGCGCGGCAGCAGGCGGCGGGTGATACCGGATGTGTAGCGGGGCTGGAGCAGCAGGAACAGGCCCACCGCGCAGACGAACGCGACCCCGAAGAGCATCCAGGACTTGGCGCCCCGCGCCGAGTAGGCCACGATCCCGAACGAGAACAGCGCCGACCAGAAGTACATGAGCAGCACGGCCCGGCGGTGCGAGTGGCCGAGCTGGAGCAGGCGGTGGTGGAGGTGGCCCTTGTCGGCGGCGAAGGGGGACATCCCGTTCCACGTACGCCTGATGACGGCGAGCACGAGGTCCGCGACGGGCAGCGCGATGACGGACAGCGGCAGCAGCAGCGGAATGTAGACCGGCACCATCGCGGCCGATCCGGACCTGCCGTCCACCGACTGGTTGAGAAGGCTCGGATCGACCTCGCCCGTCACCGAGGCCGCGCACCCGGCGATGAGCAGGCCGAGCAGCATCGAGCCCGAGTCGCCCATGAAGATCCGGGCCGGATGCGAGTTGTGGACCAGGAAGCCCAGGCACATGCCCGCCAGGATCGCGGAGATCAGCGTGGTGGACGCGGCGGCCTCGATCCCGTAGCCGTACCAGAGCCGGTACGCGTACAGGAAGAACGCCGTCGCCGCGATGCCCACCGTGCCCGCCGCCAGTCCGTCGAGCCCGTCGACGAAGTTGACCGCGTTGATGGAGACGACGACCAGCCCCACGGTCAGCAGCGTGCCCTGCCAGTCGGAGAGATAGATCCCATCGGTGCCCGGCACCGGGAGCCAGAGGATGGTGAGTCCCTGGAAGACCATCACTCCGGCGGCGAGCACCTGGCCGCCGAGCTTGACCAGCGCGTCGACACCCCATTTGTCGTCGAGTACGCCGAGCAGGCAGATCAGTGCCGCGCCGGAGAGCAGCGCCCGTGGTGTCGAGCTCTGCGTGAAGATCTCTTCCAGGTGCGGCAGGTGGGAGGCGACCAGCAGTCCGGCGAGCAGCCCACCGAACATGGCCATGCCGCCCAGGCGCGGAGTGGGCTCGCGGTGGACGTCGCGTGCCCGGACCTCGGGGACCACCCCGATGGAGATCGCGAACTTTCTTACGGGGCCGGTCAGGACATGGGTCACCGCCGCCGTGACGAACAGCATCAGCAAGTAGTCCCGCACGGGCGGCCTCACATTCCGGCCCAGCGGGCCGATACCTGAGCCCGATCGATGCCCTCGCTGCGCCCCGGCGAGCCTAACTCATGCGTAGTTCTGTGCGATGGGGAGCGGGGTGGGGCGGTGGTGGGTGCGGGCGTCGAGCGATACGTAGGTCAGCGGGCGGACGTGCCATTCGATGTGCCGGCCGCCGCGCAGCATGAGCGTGAACCCGCAGGGCTCGCCGCGGTGCAGCGCCCCCAGAGCCTGCACCCAGCCGCCTTGGTCGGACCAGTAGTGGGCGCGGATCAGTTCGCGCGGTGTGAGGCCGAATAGATGGTTCGCCCGGAGCTGGATCCGGATGGCGCGGATGGCCTCCTGAGGCGTGGTCAGGATGCGCAGGTCGATCGGTTCGGGGACGAAGCCGGTGGCGGGGCCGTAGCGGAGGGCCTCGAACCGGTAGCCGCGTTCGACGGCCGGCTGTAAGGGGGTGAGGGGCGTACGCATCGTCTACCGTCCGATCGCAGCGGGCGCGCCAAGTGGCAGATAAGCAGGCGGAAGTTGTGGCACCGCGCGTGTGCGGGGGCGGGTGGCTCCCTCACACGCGTCGACGCAGAGCGACGGTAGCGTTACCGGTGAGCGCGGTGCAACAGTGTGACGTCCCTATGTTGCGCCGGGTGTGCAAAACGCCCTCCGGTGTTCGAACCGGAGGGCGCTCGTGGGCCGGGCTCAGATCAGGTGGTCGAACTCGCCGGCCTTCACGCCGAGCACGAAAGCGCGCAGCTTGGCGACGGTGGTGGTGACGACGACATCGGGGTCGTCGCTCTCGCGCATCTTGATCGAGCCGTCGACGGGGGCCAGTTCGATGCAGCTCTGATTGTTGTCTGCTCCGGAGAAGGAGGACTTCTGCCAGTTGATTGCGTCGGTCATGCGGGTGGGCTCACATTTCCTGTGCGATGCGTTGGATGAATTGTGCGGACTCCTTCGTGTCGAGAGAGATGGACTCGATGGAGCCAAGGAGGGCTCGATATCGCGCCAACTGGGCCTCGGCATCCAGGAATCCTGCGTCGAATGCGCTGTCCAGCTGGACGGTGTCGAGCGCCGGGATGCTCGCCCCGGCGTACAGCGTCGAGTGCACTGAACCGGTGATCTGCTGGGCGAACGGGATGATGCGGATCGTCACGGACGGCCAGGTGGAAACCTCGTGCAGAAAGGCGAGTTGAGCCCGCATCGTCTCGGGATCGCAGTACCGCATGCGCAATGCGGCCTCATGGATGAATGCCTCGAACGGGGTCGGCCTGGGGCGGTCGAAAATGTCGCGCCGTCTGGTGCGGTGCTCGACGCGGGCGTTCAGCTCGTCAGTGGGAAGGTCGGAGATTCCGCTTCGGATGATGGCTCGTGCATACGACTCCGTCTGGAACACACCAGGGATGTTGAGCATCTGGATGGCGCGAATGTAGGACGCCTTGTGTTCGAGCTCTGCCAGGTCCAGAAATCCGGGCGAGAGCACTCCGCGGTAGTCGTCCCACCATCCCTTCGTGCGCTCCTCGGCCATTTCGGCCAGGGCGTCGACCAGGTGCTTGTCGGTTGCCGAGTAGTGGGCTGCGAGCCGACGAACCCGTTCGCTGCTCACTCCGTACCGGCCGGACTCGATGTGGCTGATCTGGGCTCGCTCGCCGCCGAGGTACGCGGCTGCCTCGCTCCCCGACATCCCCGCCCGCTCGCGCAGCTTGCGAAGTTCCGCACCCAGCCGCCTCTGTCGGGCGGTCGGGTAGCTCCTTGGTGGCATGGGCCCTCCCCTTCGTGCGGGTACGAGTGTGCCGCTCAACCGTGCCACTGGTCCACTCGTATGGGTGCTACGGCCGTCACACTGTTGCGCCGTCCCATTGTTGTGCCCTAGCGTCCGGTGGTGTCGAGCCCAAGGGGGAGTCGGCCCGAAGTGCAGCCACCTGCAAGGAAGTTGAACGCCTGCGGGACTCGGCCAATGCCACGGACCACGCCCACCGCACGACGCCCCGGAGACCGCCTCACGCAGGGAGACCGCGCCATGACCTCCGTAACCGCTCCTCCAGCACCCGCCCCCTACCTCCCCCAACGCGGCGAGCGATACCGGCTCGTCGTGCCGAACGCCCCCACCGCCCCCAAGATCGTGCGGGACTTCGTGGCGACGGTGCTGTGGGTCGCCGGGCACCCGCGCCTCGTCGACGACGCCCGGCTCTGTGCGAGCGAGGTCGTCTCCAACGCGTACTGCCACACGGACTCGCCGCAGATCCGGGTGGAGGTCACCGTCAACCGGATGCAGGTGACGGTGTACGTGACGGACGACGAACCCGGCCGCCTGCCCACGCCGCCGCCCCCGCGCACTCCCTCGCCGCAGGCCGACGCGGACGAGGGCGGCCGGGGGCTCCTCCTCGTGGACGGGATCGCCGCCCGGTGGGGGACCACCGCGTACGGGGACCGCTCGCCGCACTCGAAGACGGTGTGGTTCACCCTCGCCGCCACCGGACGCTGAGGCGTCCCGCCCCGCACTCGGGGCGCCAGGCCCTCATCCGCTGCCCTGCCGGGAGAGGACCCGGGCACCTTCACGGCGCACCGCCAGTTGAACGGGCACGGTGCGAGAGCCTTGCCCGACAACGGCCTTCGGGGCGGTCCTCTCCCGTACGACGAGCAGTCCTGCCAGCACCAGCGCCACCCACAGCACCGGACCGACTGAGTTTCCGGGGGAAATGAAACCTTGCGCGGCAAGTCCGAGAAGGCCACCGGCGGAAAGCACCGCCGCGAGAACGACCTTGCCGAGGCCCATGTCCGATGCCGCACCGGAACGGCGACGGAATTCGAACCGGCCGAAAATTCTGGTGAAGCACACCAGGAAGAATCCCGAAACGCCGACCCACAGCGGTGCCACCGCGAACCACATCGGGCTGCCGGGATTCGGTGTCGCGAAGCCGAGTCCGACGATCGAGATTCCCGCCGTCATCACGAGCGCGGGCATGTGCCAGAGGTACAGGGTCATGAAACGGGTTCCGCACCACTGCAGAAAGACGGTGGCCAGTGGACGTTCGGCGAATCGCGTGATGGCGGGCTTGAGCGTCAGCCAGAGTCCGAGCTGGCCGATGGTCAGCGACAGCATCACCGCGGTCGGAGGGCTCATGTTGGAGACCGGGGCCCCGGGCATTCCGATCATGGATGCCGGGTAGGGGCCGAAGAACACGGCGGCCGCGGTGAGTCCGAAGCCGACCGCGGCCAGACCCGCCGATGTCCACCCGCTCCGCATGCGCAGGCCGCCGTCGGCGTAGTGGAAGCCGAGCTGGTGGGCTGCCGGCCAGACGACCAGGGCGTTCAGGAACCCGATGGCGGGGTTGACCTCGAAGCGCAGTACATCGACGACCAGGGCGCAGACGGCGAGCATGCCGATCACACGCCATCCGTACCGGCGGTAGCACCTGAACATCACCGGCGTGAGCGCGACCACGAGCACGTAGACGGCGAGGAACCAGAGCAACTGGCCGGCTATTTTGCCCGCCATCAGCACCGGTTGCTCAGGCACTCCTGCGCCGATCAACGCGTGGGGCAGCAGCAGCCACACGGTTCCCAGGGGTATGACCGGCACCAGAAGACGCGCGATTCTGCTCCGGAGCCAGATGTGCACCGATTTCGCCGACCGGAACGAGAAGAAATTGGCGGCTCCGCCGGCGAAGAACACCATGGGCATGACCTGCGTCAGCCATGTGACAATCCACCAGCCGGGACTGGCGAGCGCATTCCCGGTGCTCAAATGCCCATTCTCATAGGCCAGTACGGGCATGAGCCAGTGCTGGGAAATCACGGCCAGCACACATAGTGCTCTGATGACGTCTATGAATGGATCGCGACCGCGACCGCGACCGGGCGAATGAGCCTGCGTTTGCTGCATGCAATCATCGTGCGGTCAGCAGGAGATACGGTCAGTAAAGCGGTCCCCCGAATTCATCGGGGGGCCAGCACCGCATGCCGTGGTGGGGCTCTCCCCACCACGTACGGGGCACGGTCGCCACTTGAGGACGGTGCGGTTCATCCTCGCCACCCCCGGACACCGAGGCTCCCGGAAAGCGGGGCGAACCGGGTGCCGGGCCGACCGAGCACCGGCGTGCCACAGGACCGGATACGGCGAAGGGCCGTCGCTCCCGAGCGGGGGAGTGACGGCCCTTCGCCGCGCGCCGCGAAGGCGCTTGTGAATCCGTGAACCCGGAGGTTGCGCCGAATCAGAGAACGCGGACCGCGCCCGACGGCGGGTCGTAGGACAGCGGGCGCTGCACCACACCGGTGCTGGAGTTCTGCGCACCGACGAACTCGCCGTTGCCCACGTAGATCCCGACGTGGTACGCGCTGCCCGCGCCGCCCCAGTACAGGATGTCGCCCGGCTGGAGGTTGCTCAGGGAGACCTGGGTGCCGGCGGTGGACTGGGCCTGGGAAACGCGCGGCAGGTCGATGTTGACCGAGCGGAACGCGGCCTGGACGAGGCTGGAGCAGTCCCACGAGCTGGGGCCGGTGCTGCCGAGCACGTAGGCGTCGCCGACCTGGGCCTGTGCGAAGGCGATGACGGCCGCTGCGGAACCGGTCGCGCTCGACGAGGAGGAGGACGAGGAGGAGGCCGTGGACACGGCCGTGCCGGCGGTGGAGCCGGAGGTCGTGCTGAGCGCCGTACGGGCCTCGGAGCGGGAAGCGCGCTCGGCGGCCTCCGCCTTGGCCTTGGCGGCCGCCTCCGCCTTGGCCTTGGCCTCTGCCTTGCGGACCGCCTCGGCCTTGGCCTTCTTGGCGGACTTGGCAGCGGTGGTGGCTGCGGCGTCCTCCTGGGCCTGCGTCTGCAGGTCCTGGGCGACCTGCTGCGTGGCCTCGGCGGACGCGGCGACGGCGGTGGAGAGCCCGGAGGTGATGGTGGGCATCTCGATGGTCTGGGTCACCGGCTCGGCCTGGGCCGTACCGGCAGCGCCTGCGACCGCGATGGTGCTGAGGACGCCACTGGCAACTCCGGCCCGCAGCGCCGTCTTCGAGGCGCTTCGGCGAGGCTTCCGGTGGCTGGGTATGTGAGCGGTGTGGGACATGAGTACTAGCGCTATCAGGGCCTCGGGGCTCCCATCAAGAAACGTGTGTTGCGACACAGTTACGTACGGAACCTGCGAATCCGCTTTCCGGGGACCCTTATTGACGCCGTAACCGGCAAAACGGGCATGCCTGATCACCCCTGTGATCACGGACTTTCGGCAATACGCCCGAATTGCCCGCCGCTTACCATCCGTTCACACCAATGGCCAAGCCCGCTTTTATTGCACCTTTGATGAAGTGACGCAGGTCACATGGGGGTCGCCGTGCGGGGGTCGGTTATGCGCCATGCGCTCAAGCCGACACCCGGTGAGGGGAGATGCCTCGTTCGGTCGCTTGGCCGTGAATGCGCCCACGCGTCCACTTCGCTCCAGGGGCCCCCTCTCTCGGGTGAGGTTCAAGGGGGCCGGGCGGGGTCGGGCCGGCCGCTGGGTGACCGTTCGCGGCCGGAGCGAGGAAGATCCTTTATCACCCCGTGGTGTCCATCGCCAATTTGCTTGAGGTGGCCATCTCTTGATAGGGCGACAGTCGTTTGACCAGCGGTAACGGCATCGGATGTCACGTCTCGTGATCACTCGGCCGCTTCGCGTACGAAGATCACCGCTCATCCGACTTCATGATCCTTCGTCAGGTGGTGGAGATCACAAAGGCGTTGTCGTACCCCGTGTCGCAGATCACAGGATGGCGGGCATAGGATGCGGGGCAGTCGGGCTTGTGAACTGCCTCACATGTACACGATCTTGGTGGGGTGGTGAGCCGGTCGCCCGATGCGGTCCAACGGTCAAGGACGACTGGAAGGAGCGAGGAGCGTGAATGCCTACGCGCCCATCCTCGTGCTCGGCGCCCTCGGGGCAGGGTTTGCGATCTTCTCCGTGGTCATGGCCACGCTTATCGGCCCCAAGCGGTACAACCGGGCAAAGCTCGAAGCGTACGAGTGCGGTATCGAACCGACACCCACGCCGGCCGGAGGCGGCCGCTTCCCCATCAAGTACTACCTGACGGCGATGCTCTTCATCGTCTTCGACATCGAGATCGTCTTCCTCTATCCCTGGGCCGTCACCTTCGACGCCCTGGGGATCTTCGGGCTCGTGGAGATGCTGCTCTTCGTGCTCACCGTCTTCGTCGCCTACGCCTATGTGTGGCGTCGCGGCGGCCTGGAATGGGACTGAGGGGCTGAGGGGCACACCATGGGACTCGAAGAGAAGCTGCCCAGCGGCTTCGCACTGACCACTGTCGAGCAGGCCGCCGGCTGGGTGCGGAAGTCCTCCGTCTTCCCAGCCACCTTCGGCCTCGCCTGTTGCGCCATCGAGATGATGACGACCGGGGCCGGGCGCTACGACCTGGCCCGTTTCGGGATGGAGGTCTTCCGCGGATCGCCGCGGCAGGCGGATCTGATGATCGTGGCAGGGCGGGTCAGCCAGAAGATGGCTCCCGTCCTGCGGCAGGTCTACGACCAGATGCCCAATCCCAAGTGGGTGATCTCCATGGGGGTTTGCGCATCATCGGGCGGAATGTTCAACAATTACGCCATTGTTCAGGGTGTTGATCACATTGTTCCTGTTGACATCTATTTGCCCGGTTGCCCGCCGCGGCCCGAGATGCTGATGGACGCGATCCTCAAGCTCCACCAGAAGATCCAGAGCTCCAAGCTCGGGGTCAACGCGGAGGAGGCCGCCCGCGAGGCGGAGGACGCGGCGCTCAAGGCGCTTCCCCTGATCGAGATGAAGGGGCTGCTGCGGTGAGCGAGACCCGGAACCACGACGAGCAGAACCACAACGGTGTGCCCGCCCCGCGCGAGGACACCGGCGAGGTCATCGGCGTACGCAAGGGCATGTTCGGCGCCGGTGACGGCGGTGACACCTCCGGCTACGGCGGCCTGGTCCGCACCGTGACTTTGCCGGGCGCCACGTCCCGTCCGTACGGCGGCTGGTTCGACGAGGTCGCCGACGAGCTCGAAGGGGCTCTGGAGGAGCAGGACCTGCTTCCCGAGCACGCCATCGAGAAGACCGTCGTCGACCGCGGCGAGATCACCTTCCACATCGCCCGCGAGCACCTCGTCGTCGTCGCCCGGACCCTGCGCGACGACCCGGCGCTCCGCTTCGAGCTCTGCACGGGGGTGAGCGGCGTCCACTTCCTCGGCGACAAGGGCCGCGAGCTGCACGCCGTGTACCACCTGCGCTCGATCACTCACGGCCGGCTGATCCGCCTGGAGGTGTCGGCCCCGGACGGCGATCCGCACATCCCGTCCCTCGTCGCGGTCTACCCGACCAACGACTGGCACGAGCGCGAGACCTACGACTTCTTCGGGCTCGTCTTCGACGGGCACCCCGCCCTCACCCGGATCATGATGCCGGACGACTGGCAGGGCTTCCCGCAGCGCAAGGACTACCCGCTCGGCGGCATCGCCGTCGAGTACAAGGGCGCCCAGATCCCGGCTCCGGACCAGCGGAGGTCGTACTCCTGATGTCTACTCCCCACTCCCACCCGTCGCCCGGCGACCACCCCTCGACGGGTCCCTCCGGGACGCCCCTGTCGGATGCCCGGGCGACGACCGAGGGGACTGTATATACAGTCACCGGCGGTGACTGGGACGAGGTCGTCGAGTCCGCGGTCAAATCCGACGACGAGCGCATCATTGTCAACATGGGCCCCCAGCACCCGTCCACGCACGGTGTTCTGCGGCTGATCCTGGAGATCGACGGCGAGACCGTCACCGAGGCCCGCTGCGGCATCGGCTACCTCCACACCGGCATCGAGAAGAACCTCGAATTCCGGAACTGGACGCAGGGCACCACCTTCGTCACGCGCATGGACTATCTGACGCCCTTCTTCAACGAGGCGGCGTACTGCCTCGGCGTCGAGAAGCTCCTCGGCATCGAGGACCAGATCCCCGACCGGGCCACCGTCCTGCGCGTGCTCCTGATGGAGCTCAACCGGATCTCCTCGCACCTGGTGTGCATCGCCACCGGCGGCATGGAGCTCGGCGCCACCACGATCATGATCTACGGCTTCCGCGATCGTGAACTCGTTCTCGATCTCTTCGAGCTGATCACCGGCCTGCGGATGAACCACGCGTTCATCCGCCCCGGCGGACTCGCCCAGGACCTGCCGCCCGGCGCGATCGACCAGCTGCGCGAGTTCGTGAAGACCATGAAGAAGAACCTGCCGGAGTACGACAAGCTCGCCACCGGCAACCCGATCTTCAAGGCCCGCATGCAGGACGTCGGCTATCTCGACCTGACCGGCTGCATGGCCCTCGGTGCCACCGGCCCGATCCTGCGCTCCGCCGGGCTCCCGCACGACCTGCGCAAGACCGACCCGTACTGTGGATACGAGAACTACGAGTTCGACGTCCCCACCGCCGACACCTGCGACGCCTACGGCCGCTTCCTCGTCCGCCTGGAGGAGATGCGCCAGTCGCTGCGGATCGTCGAGCAGTGCATCGACCGGCTCGCCCCCGGCCCGGTGATGGTCGCCGACAAGAAGATCGCCTGGCCCGCCCAGCTCGCGCTCGGCCCCGACGGCCTCGGCAACTCGCTCGACCACATCAAGAAGATCATGGGCACCTCCATGGAGGCCCTGATCCACCACTTCAAGCTGGTGACCGAGGGCTTCCGGGTCCCGGCCGGACAGGTGTACACCGCGGTCGAGTCGCCCAAGGGCGAACTCGGCGTGCATGTCGTCTCGGACGGCGGCACCCGCCCGTACCGGGTCCACTTCCGCGACCCGTCCTTCACCAACCTTCAGGCCATGGCGGCGATGTGCGAGGGCGGCCAGGTCGCCGACGTCATCGTCGCCGTCGCGTCCATCGACCCCGTGATGGGAGGCGTCGACCGGTGACCGAAGCACGTCAGGAAGTCAGTCTGGGGATGCCGCAGCTCCCCGCCCCCGCCTACCCGGCCGAGGTGCGCGCCAGGCTCGAAGCGGACGCGAAGGAGGTGATCGCCCGCTACCCCGACAGCCGCTCCGCCCTGCTGCCGCTGCTGCACCTGGTGCAGTCCGAGGAGGGCTACGTCTCCCGCACGGGCATGGCGTTCTGCGCCGAGCTGCTCGGCCTCACCACCGCCGAGGTCACCGCGGTCGCCACCTTCTACACCATGTACCGGCGCAAAGCCGGCGGTGACTACCAGGTCGGCGTCTGCACCAACACCCTGTGCGCGGTGATGGGCGGCGACGCGATCTTCGACCGGCTCAAGGAGCACCTCGGCGTCGGCAACGACGAGACCACCGAGGACGGGAAGATCACCCTCGAACACATCGAGTGCAACGCGGCCTGCGACTTCGCCCCCGTGGTGATGGTCAACTGGGAGTTCTTCGACAACCAGACGCCCGAGAGCGCGACCCGCCTGGTCGACGACCTGATCGCCGGGCGCACCGTCGAACCCACCCGCGGCGCCCCGCTCTGCTCGTACAAGGAGACCGCCCGGATCCTGGCCGGCTTCCCCGACGAGCGCCCCGGTGCCGTCGAGGCATCCGGCGGCGCGGGCCCCGCCTCCTTGATCGGTCTCCGGCTCGCCAAGGGCGAGGAGCCGCATCCGCGCGTCGTCGCCCCGCGCGGCGAACGCCCGCACGCCGAGGAGGGGGAGTGATGACGTTGACGACCGAGATCAACGACAACGGAGGCGGCAACGGGGACAGCCCCGAGAAGCTGCTCGCCCCCGTCCTCTCCGCCTTCTGGGACCAGCCGGAGTCCTGGACCCTGGAGACCTACCGGCGCCACGAGGGATACGAGGGACTGCGCAAGGCCCTCGCCATGGCACCGGACGACCTCATCGCGTACGTCAAGGACTCCGGCCTGCGCGGCCGCGGCGGCGCGGGCTTCCCCACCGGGATGAAGTGGCAGTTCATCCCGCAGGGCGATGGCAAACCGCACTATCTGGTTGTCAACGCCGACGAATCGGAACCGGGCACCTGCAAGGACATCCCGCTCCTGTTCGCCAACCCGCACAGCCTCATCGAGGGCATCGTGATCGCCTGTTACGCGATCCGTTCGTCGCACGCGTTCATCTACCTGCGCGGTGAGGTCGTCCCCGTACTGCGGCGTCTGCACGAGGCGGTACGAGAGGCGTACGAGGCGGGTTATCTGGGGACGAACATCCTGGGCTCGGGGCTCGATCTGGAACTCACGGTGCACGCCGGTGCCGGTGCGTACATCTGTGGTGAGGAAACCGCGCTGCTCGACTCTCTCGAAGGACGGCGTGGCCAGCCCCGGCTGCGACCCCCCTTCCCCGCGGTCGCCGGTCTGTACGCCTGCCCCACTGTGGTGAACAACGTCGAGTCCATCGCCTCGGTTCCCGCGATCCTGAACCGGGGCAAGGAGTGGTTCAAGTCGATGGGCAGCGAGAAGTCACCCGGCTTCACGCTGTACTCGCTCAGCGGGCACGTCGCGGGCCCCGGCCAGTACGAGGCGCCGCTCGGCATCACGCTGCGCCAGCTGCTCGACATGAGCGGCGGCATGCGCCCCGGCCACCGGCTGAAGTTCTGGACCCCGGGCGGCTCGTCGACCCCGATGTTCACCGACGAGCACCTCGACGTACCGCTCGACTACGAGGGCGTCGGCGCCGCCGGTTCCATGCTCGGCACCAAGGCGCTCCAGTGCTTCGACGAGACGACCTGCGTCGTGCGGGCCGTCACCCGCTGGACCGAGTTCTACGCCCACGAGTCCTGCGGCAAGTGCACGCCCTGCCGCGAAGGCACCTACTGGCTGGTCCAGTTGCTCCGGGACATCGAGGCAGGCAAGGGACAGATGGCCGACCTCGACAAGCTGAACGACATCGCCGACAACATCAACGGCAAGTCCTTCTGCGCCCTCGGCGACGGCGCCGCCTCGCCGATCTTCTCCTCGCTGAAGTACTTCCGCGAGGAGTACGAGCAGCACATCACGGGCAAGGGCTGCCCCTTCGATCCCGCCAGGTCGACCGTCTGGGCCGACGACAAGAACGCTCACCAGGGGGTGAACGCATGACAGTCACCACGAGTGCGCCCTCCGGGGGCGGCGAGGCGGCCATCCCGCCCGAGGACCTGGTCACGCTGACCATCGACGGCATCGAGATCAGCGTGCCCAAGGGCACCCTGGTCATCCGGGCCGCCGAACTCCTCGGCATCGAGATCCCGCGCTTCTGCGACCACCCGCTCCTCGACCCGGCCGGCGCCTGCCGCCAGTGCATCGTCGAGGTCGAGGGCCAGCGCAAGCCGATGGCGTCCTGCACCATCACCTGCACCGACGGCATGGTGGTGAAGTCGCAGCTCACCTCGCCGGTCGCCGAGAAGGCCCAGAAGGGTGTGATGGAGCTGCTGCTCATCAACCACCCGCTGGACTGCCCGGTCTGCGACAAGGGCGGCGAGTGCCCGCTGCAGAACCAGGCGATGTCGCACGGCGACGCGGACTCCCGCTTCGACGGCAAGAAGCGCACCTACGAGAAGCCCGTCCCGATCTCCACCCAGGTGCTGCTGGACCGTGAGCGATGCGTGCTCTGCGCGCGCTGCACCCGGTTCTCCAACCAGGTGGCGGGCGACCCGATGATCGAGCTGATCGAGCGCGGCGCGCTCCAGCAGGTCGGTACGGGCGAGGGCGACCCGTTCGAGTCGTACTTCTCCGGGAACACCATCCAGATCTGCCCGGTCGGGGCGCTGACCTCGGCGGCGTACCGATTCCGCTCCCGCCCCTTCGACCTGGTGTCCTCGCCGTCCGTCTGCGAGCACTGCGCGGGCGGCTGCGCGACCCGCACCGACCACCGGCGCGGCAAGGTCATGCGGCGGCTCGCCGCCGACGACCCCGAGGTCAACGAGGAGTGGATCTGCGACAAGGGCCGCTTCGGCTTCCGCTACGCGCAGCAGCGGGACCGGCTCACCACCCCGCTGGTGCGCAACGCGGACGGCGTCCTGGAACCGGCGAGCTGGCCCGAGGCGCTGGCCGCCGCGGCCGCCGGCCTCTCCGCCGCGCGCGGCCGGACCGGTGTGCTCACCGGCGGCCGGCTGACCGTCGAGGACGCCTACGCGTACAGCAAGTTCGCCCGGACCGTGCTGGACACCAACGACATCGACTTCCGGGCCCGGGTCCACAGCGGCGAGGAGGCCGACTTCCTGGCCGCCCGCGTCGCCGGGCGCGGACACGATGTGGACGGCAGCGGGATCACGTACACCTCGCTGGAGAAGGCCCCGACGGTACTGCTGGTCGGGTTCGAGTCGGAGGAGGAGGCGCCCGGCGTCTTCCTGCGGCTGCGCAAGGCCAACCGCAAGCACGGACAGCGCACCTACGCCATCGCCTCGCACGCCACCCGCGGCCTGGAGAAGGCGGGCGGCACGCTGCTTCCCGCCGCCCCCGGCACCGAGACCGAGTGGCTGGACGCGCTCGCGGGCGGTGTCGGGCTGGAGGGCGACGGAGCCGCGGCGGCCGAGGCGCTGCGTGGCGAGGGCGCCGTGATCGTGGTCGGTGAGCGGCTGGCCGCGGTGCCCGGCGGGTTCACCGCCGCGGTACGGACGGCCACCGCGGCCGGGGCCGAGCTGGTGTGGATCCCGCGCCGGGCCGGCGAGCGCGGCGCGGTGGAGGCGGGCGCAATTCCGTCGCTGCTGCCCGGCGGCCGTCCGGCGACCGACCCGCGGGCCAGGGACGAGGTGGCGGCCGCCTGGGGCGTCGCCGAACTCCCGTCCCGCTTCGGCCGCGACACCGGCCAGATCGTCGAGGCCGCGGCCACCGGCGAGCTGGGCGCGCTGGTCGTCGCCGGGGTCGAGGTCGTGGACCTGCCGGACCCGGCGCGGGCCCTGGAGGCCCTGGACCAGGTCGGCTTCCTGGTCTCGCTGGAGCTGCGGCCGAGCGAGGTCACCGAGCGCGCCGATGTGGTCTTCCCGGTCGCCGCGGTGGCCGAGAAGTCCGGCACCTTCCTCAACTGGGAGGGCAGGGCGCGGATGTTCGAGGCGGCGCTGAAGCCCGAGCAGATGACGCGCACGCTCGCGCCGGGCGACGCCCGGGTGCTGCACATGCTGGCCGACGCGATGGCCCGCACCGCGGCCGCCGAGGGGCCCGGTCGCTTCGCGCTGCCGGACCTGAGGTCCGTACGCCGTGAGCTGGACCGGCTCGGCGGCTGGAGCGGGGCGCGCGCCACCGAACCGAACGAGCCGGCGCAGCCGCTGCCCAGGCCCGGCGACGGCGAGGCCGTCCTCGCGGGCCACCGGATGCTGCTCGACCTGGGCCGGCTCCAGGAGGGCGACGAGGCGCTGGCCGGCACCCGGCACGCCGCGGTCGCCCGGCTGTCCGCGGCCACCGCGGCCGAGACGGGCGTGAAGGACGGTGATCTGCTGGCCGTCACCGGCCCGGCGGGCAGCGTCACCTTCCCGTTGAAGGTCACCGACATGCCGGACCGGGTGGTCTGGGTGCCGCTGAACTCCGCCGGGCGGGGCGTACCGGCCGACACCGGCGCCCGGCCCGGCGGTCTGGTCCGGATCGGCCCCGCCGCACCGGGTACTCCCGACGTCACACCGGAGGTGGGGGCGTGAGTGCCTTCGCTCAACTGGCCGCGGCACCGCACAGCGTCGTGCTCGCCGCCGAGGACCTGTCGATGTTCGGCAAGGACCCGTGGTGGCTCGTCGTCATCAAGGCGGTGTTCTGCTTCGCGTTCCTGATGGTGACCGTGCTCTTCTCCATCGTGTGGGAGCGCAAGGTCGTCGCCTGGATGCAGCTGCGCATCGGTCCCAACCGGCACGGCCCCTGGGGCATGCTCCAGTCGCTCGCCGACGGCATCAAGCTGATGCTGAAGGAGGACGTGGTCGTCAGGCGGGCCGACAAGGTCGTCTACGTGCTCGCCCCGATCGTCGCCGCCATCCCGGCGTTCATGGCGATCGCGGTGATCCCGTTCGGCCCGTCCGGCAACGAGGTATCGATCTTCGGGCACCGCACCACGATGCAGCTCACCGACCTGCCGATCGCGGTGCTCTACATCCTCGCGGTCGCCTCGGTCGGGATCTACGGCATCGTGCTGGCCGGCTGGTCGTCCGGATCGACGTACCCGCTCCTCGGCGGTCTGCGCTCCTGCGCGCAGATGATCAGCTACGAGATCGCGATGGGCGCCGCGTTCGCCTCGGTCTTCCTCTACTCGGGGTCGATGTCGACCTCGAAGATCGTGGAGGCGCAGCAGGACCGCTGGTTCATCATCCTGCTGCCGGTCTCGTTCATCATCTACATCGTCACGATGGTCGGCGAGACCAACCGCGCCCCGTTCGACATGCCGGAGTCCGAGGGCGACCTGGTCGGCGGCTTCAACACCGAGTACTCGTCGATCAAGTTCGCGATGTTCATGCTCGCCGAGTACGTCAACATGGTCACCGTCTCCGCGGTCTCCACGACCCTGTTCCTGGGCGGCTGGCGGGCCCCGTGGCCGATCAGCACCTTCTGGGAGGGCGCGAACCACGGCTGGTGGCCGATGCTCTGGTTCGTCATCAAGGTCCAGCTGCTGCTCTTCTTCTTCATCTGGCTGCGCGGCACGCTGCCCCGGGTCCGTTACGACCAGCTGATGAAGCTCGGCTGGAAGGTCCTGATCCCCGTCTCCGTGGTCTGGCTGATGCTGGTCGCGACGGTGCGGGCGCTGCGCAACGAGGGCTACGACTTCACGAAGATCGTGCTGTACGTGGCCGGGGCCGTGATCGCGATCCTGCTGATCTCCTTCGTCGCCGACGTCTTCCGCGACAAGAAGGGCCGGGCCGCCGAGGCGGAGGCCGGACCTGAGCCGGCGTTCGACCCGATGGCGGGCGGGTTCCCGGTGCCGCCGTTGCCCGGACAGACCCTGCCGCCGGTGCCGCGCCGCAGGCCGCGGGGCGAGCGGAAGCTCGTTGCCAGTGGCGGGGCGGATACTCAGAGTGACGAACGTTCGAGTGACGGAAAGGAGGCCGACGGTGTCTGAGTCATCGGAGTCCTCGGGATCCTCGGGATCCTCGGAGGAGAAGTTCCAGAATCCCGTCGCCGGCTTCGGCGTGACCTTCAAGGCCATGTTCAAGAAGCGGCTGACCGAGCAGTATCCGGAAACGCCGAAGGCGACGGCGCCGCGCTTCCACGGCCGGCACCAGCTCAACCGCCACCCGGACGGACTGGAGAAGTGCATCGGCTGCGAGCTGTGCGCCTGGGCCTGCCCGGCGGACGCGATCTACGTCGAGGGCGCGGACAACACCGACGAGGAGCGCTACTCCCCGGGTGAGCGCTACGGCCGCGTCTACCAGATCAATTACGCGCGCTGCATCTTCTGCGGACTGTGCATCGAGGCCTGCCCGACCCGGGCGCTGACGATGACCAATCAGTTCGAGCTCGCCAACACCAGCCGCGAAAGCCTCATCTACACCAAGGACGAGCTGCTCGCGGGCCTGGAGGAGGGCATGGTCGACACCCCGCACGCGATCTTCCCGGGGATGGACGAACAGGACTACTACCGGGGGCTGGTCACCGAGGCCGCACCCGGTACGGAGCGTCAGGTCGCCGTCTCCAAGGGCGAGAAGCCGGACGACGCGCACCACGGGAACAACGGCTCGGCGCAGGAGGTGGGCGCATGACCGCCCTGGCCGCTGCGGCCTCCCAGACCTCGACCGGTGAGGCCGTCCAGTTCTGGGTGCTCGGGATCGTCGCCGTGATCGGCGCACTGTCCACCGTACTGATGAAGAAGGCCGTGCACAGCGCGCTGAGCCTCGCCGGGACCATGATCGTCCTTGCGGTGTTCTACCTCGCCAACGGCGCCTACTTCCTGGGCATCGTCCAGATCGTCGTCTACACCGGCGCAATCATGATGCTGTTCCTCTTCGTGGTCATGCTCGTCGGTGTCACCGCGGCCGACTCGCTGAAGGAGACCCTGAAGGGGCAGCGCTGGCTGGCTGCGGGCTGCGGGCTCGGCTTCGGCGTCCTGCTCATCGCCGGTATCGGCAACGCCTCGCTGAACAGCTTCAACGGACTCGGCACCGCCAACGCCGAGCACGGCGGGAACGTCGAGGGGCTCGCCAGCCTCATCTTCACCAAGTACGTCTTCGCCTTCGAGATCACCGGCGCCCTGCTGATCACGGCGACGGTCGGCGCGATGGTGCTCACCCACCGGGAGCGCACCGAACGGGCCAGGACCCAGCGGGAGATGTCCGAGGAGCGCGTACGCGGAAAGCAGCTGCCGCCGCTGCCCGCCCCCGGTGTCTACGCCCGGCACAACGCCGTGGACATCCCGGGCCTGCTCCCGGACGGCACGCCTGCCGAGCTCAGCGTCATGCAGACGCTGCGAAACCGCGGCCAGATCCGCGATGTGTCGAACGAGTCGCTGGACCGGCTCAAGGCGCTGGAGCAGCGCTCCGAGGAACGGCTCGGCCGTGACAACGATGAAGAGGAGGTCGCCAAGTGAATCCGGTCCACTACCTCTATCTCGCAGCCCTGCTGTTCACCATCGGCGCGGCCGGGGTGCTGATCCGGCGGAACGCGATCGTGCTGTTCATGTGCGTGGAGCTGATGCTCAACGCCTGCAACCTCGCGCTCGTGACCTTCTCCCGGATGCACGGCAATCTCGACGGCCAGATCATCGCCTTCTTCACGATGGTCGTCGCCGCCGCCGAGGTCGTGGTCGGGCTCGCGATCATCGTATCGGTGTTCCGTTCCCGCCACTCGGCCTCGGTCGACGACGCCAGCCTGATGAAGCTGTAAGGGGACGTTGAATCGTGGAGAACCTGATCGCGCTGCTCGTCGCGGCGCCTCTGCTCGGAGCGGCGGTCCTGCTCTGCGGCGGCCGACGGCTGGACCGGGCCGGACACTGGCTCGGCACCCTGCTCGCCGCCGTGTCGTTCGTCATCGGTGTGGTGCTCTTCCTCGACATGCTGGGGAAGGGTGCGGAGGACCGGACGCTGCACCAGAAGCTGTTCAGCTGGATTCCGGTCGAGGGCTTCCAGGCCGATGTGGCCTTCCAGCTCGACCAGTTGTCGATGACGTTCGTGCTGCTGATCACCGGTGTGGGCACCCTGATCCACATCTACTCGATCGGCTACATGGAGCACGACGAGCGCCGGCGCCGCTTCTTCGCCTATCTGAACCTCTTCCTCGCGGCGATGCTGATCCTGGTCATCGCCGACAACTACCTGCTGCTGTACGTCGGGTGGGAGGGCGTCGGTCTGGCGTCGTACCTGCTCATCGGTTTCTGGCAGCACAAGCCCAGCGCGGCCACGGCCGCCAAGAAGGCATTCCTGGTCAACCGGGTCGGCGACATGGGCCTGTCGATCGCGATCATGCTGATGTTCACCACCTTCGGCACCTTCGCCTTCGGCCCGGTCCTCGAAGCGACGGGGCAGACGAGCGAGGGCAAGCTGACGGCGATCGGCCTGATGCTGCTGCTCGCGGCCTGCGGCAAGTCGGCCCAGGTGCCGCTGCAGTCCTGGCTCGGTGACGCGATGGAGGGCCCGACCCCGGTCTCGGCCCTCATCCACGCCGCGACCATGGTGACCGCGGGTGTGTACCTCATCGTCAGGTCCGGCGCTATCTTCAACGCCGCGCCGGACGCGCAGTTGGCCGTCGTGGTCGTCGGAGCGGTCACGCTGCTCTTCGGTGCGATCGTCGGTTGCGCGAAGGACGACATCAAGAAGGCCCTCGCGGGGTCGACGATGTCGCAGATCGGCTACATGATCCTGGCCGCCGGGCTCGGCCCGATCGGCTATGTCTTCGCGATCATGCACCTGGTGACGCACGGCTTCTTCAAGGCAGGGCTCTTCCTCGGCGCAGGTTCGGTCATGCACGGCATGAACGACGAGGTCGACATGCGGAAGTTCGGCGGCCTCAGGAAGTACATGCCGGTCACCTTCATCACCTTCGGCCTCGGCTATCTGGCGATCATCGGCTTCCCCGGCCTGTCCGGCTTCTTCTCCAAGGACAAGATCATCGAGGCTGCCTTCGCGAAGGGCGGCACCGAGGGCTGGATCCTGGGCTCGGTGGCCCTGCTGGGCGCCGCGATCACCGCGTTCTACATGACGCGCGTGATGCTGCTGACGTTCTTCGGCGAGAAGCGCTGGCAGCCCGACGCGGAAGGCCACGAGCCGCATCCGCACGAGTCCCCGAAGTCGATGACCATCCCCATGATCGTCCTCGCGTTCGGTTCGGTCTTCGCCGGAGGTTTCTTCTCCATCGGCGACCGCTTCCTCAACTGGCTGGAGCCGGTCACCGGACACAGCCACGGACACGCACCGGTCAGCGCCACGACGGTCACCGCCGCCACCATGGTGGTGCTCGTCATCGGCGTCGCCATCGCCTGGGCGATGTACGGACGCAAGCCCGTGCCGGTCGTCGCCCCGCGCGGCTCGCTGCTCACCCGGGCCGCCCGCCGCGACCTCCTCCAGGACGACTTCAACCACGTGGTCCTGGTCCGCGGCGGCGAGCACCTCACCCGCTCCCTGGTCTACGTCGACCACACCCTGGTCGACGGCGTCGTCAACGGCACGGCGGCCACGATGGGCGGGCTCTCCGGCCGGCTGCGCAAGCTGCAGAACGGCTACGCCCGCTCCTACGCGGTCTCGATGTTCGGCGGTACGGCGGTTCTCATCGCCGCGACCCTGCTGATGAGGGCGGTCTGATCACCATGTCCTTTCCCCTCCTGACAGCGACGGCGGCGCTCCCGGCGATCGGCGCGGTCGCCACCGCTGCCGTCCCGGCCGCCCGGCGCACCGCCGCCAAATGGCTGGCGCTGGTCTTCTCGCTGGCCACGCTCGTGCTGGCGGGCATCGCCCTCGCCCGCTTCGAGCCCGGCGGCGACCGCTACCAGCTCACCGAATCGCACGCCTGGATCAAGGACTTCGGCGTCCGCTACGAACTGGGTGTGGACGGCATCGGGGTGGCGCTGATGGCGCTCACCGCCCTGCTGATCCCCTTCGTCATCCTGGCCGGCTGGCACGACGCCGACCCCCTCGAGACGAAGTCCTCGCGCTGGCGGCCGACCCAGGGCTTCTTCGCCCTGATCCTGATGGTCGAAGCGATGGTGATCCTCTCCTTCGAGGCCACCGACGTCTTCCTCTTCTACATCCTCTTCGAAGCCATGCTCATCCCGATGTACTTCCTCATCGGCGGCTTCGGGGACCGGGCCCACACCGGCACCGACGAGAACGCGGCGGCGCAACGCTCCTACGCCGCGGTCAAGTTCCTGCTCTACAACCTGGTCGGCGGGCTCATCATGCTGGCCGCCGTGATCGGGCTCTACGTCGTCGCGGGGACGTTCTCGCTCTCCGAGATCGCCGAGGCCCGTGCGAGCGGCTCGCTCTCCATGGCGACCAGCACGGAGCGCTGGCTCTTCCTCGGGTTCTTCTTCGCCTTCGCGGTGAAGGCCCCGCTGTGGCCGCTGCACACCTGGCTGCCCAACGCGATGGGCGAGGCGACCGCCCCGGTCGCCGTCCTGATCACCGCGGTCGTCGACAAGGTCGGCACGTTCGCGATGCTCCGCTTCTGTCTCCAGCTCTTCCCGGAGGCCAGCAAGTGGGCCACGCCGGTGATCGTCGCCCTGGCGCTGATCAGCATCGTGTACGGGGCGCTGCTCGCCGTCGGCCAGCGCGACATCAAGCGCCTGATCGCCTACGCGTCGATCTCGCACTTCGGCTTCATCATCCTGGGCATCTTCGCGATGACCAGCCAGGGCCAGTCCGGCGCCACGCTCTACATGGTCAACCACGGCATCTCGACCGCCGCGCTGATGCTGGTGGCGGGCTTCCTGATCACCCGGCGCGGTTCGCGGCTCATCGCCGACTACGGCGGGGTGCAGAAGGTGGCGCCCGTCCTGGCCGGCACCTTTCTGATCGGCTCTCTGGCCACCCTGTCGCTGCCCGGACTCGCCCCGTTCGTCAGCGAGTTCCTGGTCCTGGTCGGCACGTTCAGCGCGTATCCGGCGGCTGGCATCATCGCCACGACCGGCATAGTGCTCGCTGCGCTCTACGTCCTCGTCCTCTACCAGCGGACGATGACGGGCCCGGTGAAGGCCGAGGTCCAGGGCATGGCGGACCTCAAGGTCCGGGAGCTGGTGGTGGTCCTTCCGCTGATCGCGCTGCTGCTCTTCCTGGGTGTCTATCCGAAGCCGCTGACGGAGATCGTCAATCCGGCGGTGCAGCACACCATGTCGGACGTCCAGAAGAAGGACCCCCAGCCTGAGGTGGAGGCCGCCAAGTGAGCGCAACAGCTGTCCACAGCCTGTGGACAACGGCGGGCGGGGTGACATCGGCCGCCCCGGTCGAGAAGTTCAAGGCACCGGTCATCGAGTACACCCAGCTGGCCCCGGTCCTCATCGTGATCGGTGTCGCCGTCGTGGGCGTACTCGTCGAGGCCTTCGTGCCGCGCCGGGCCCGTTACTACACGCAGGTCTTCCTCGCGGTCGTCGCCCTCGCCGCCGCGTTCGCCGCGGTCGTCGGACTGGCGGCCGGCGGATACGGCACGACGAAGGCGCACATCGCCGCGATGGGCGCCATCGCGATCGACGGGCCGACGCTGTTCCTGCAGGGCACCATCCTGCTGACCTCGCTGGTCGCCGTCTTCACCTTCGCCGAGCGGCGGCTCGACCCCGCCTCGCACGGCAAGCTCGTCGACTCCTTCGCCGCCCAGGCCGCAGCGGTCCCCGGCAGCGACAGCGAGAAGGCGGCGGTCAAGGCCGGATTCACCACCACCGAGGTCTTCCCGCTGGTCCTCTTCTCGGTGGCCGGCATGCTCATCTTCCCCGCGGCCAACGATCTGCTGACGCTCTTCGTGGCCCTGGAGGTCTTCTCCCTCCCGCTCTACCTCCTGTGCGCCGTCGCCCGCCGCAAGCGGCTGATGTCGCAGGAGGCCGCGGTGAAGTACTTCCTGCTCGGCGCCTTCTCCTCGGCGTTCCTGCTCTTCGGGATCGCCCTGCTCTACGGGTACGCGGGCTCCGTCTCGTATGCGGCGATCGCGAACGTGGTCGACGGCTCCGTCAGCCAGATCGACCCGGCACTCGCCGACACCATGGGCAACGACGCGCTGCTGCTGATCGGCGGCGCGATGATCCTGACCGGCCTGCTCTTCAAGGTCGGCGCCGTCCCGTTCCACATGTGGACCCCGGACGTCTACCAGGGCGCCCCGACCCCGGTCACCGGCTTCATGGCCGCGGCCACCAAGGTCGCCGCGTTCGGCGCGCTGCTGCGCCTGCTGTACGTGGTGCTGCCGGGCCTCGCCTGGGACTGGCGCCCGGTCATGTGGGCCGTCGCGATCATCACGATGCTGGGCGGTGCGGTCGTCGCCATCACGCAGACCGACATCAAGCGGCTGCTGGCCTACTCCTCGATCGCGCACGCCGGATTCATCCTCGCCGGTGTGATCGCGACGAGCCCGGACGGCATCTCGTCGGTCCTCTTCTACCTGGGCGCGTACTCCTTCGTGACGGTCGGTGCGTTCGCCGTCGTCACCCTGGTGCGCGACGCGGGCGGCGAGGCCACGCACCTGTCGAAGTGGGCCGGGCTCGGCCGGCGCTCGCCGCTGGTCGCCGCGGTCTTCGCGGTGTTCCTGCTGGCCTTCGCCGGTATCCCGCTCACCTCCGGGTTCTCCGGGAAGTTCGCCGTGTTCAAGGCCGCGGCGGACGGCGGCGCGGTCGGACTGGTCGTGGTCGGTGTGATCTCCTCGGCGATCGCCGCGTTCTTCTACATCCGGGTCATCGTGCTGATGTTCTTCAGCGAGCCGAAGGCGGACGGCCCCACGGTCGCCGTGCCGTCCCCGCTGACGATGACGACGATCGCGGTCGGTGTCGCGGTCACGCTGGTGCTGGGCCTGGCCCCGCAGTACTTCCTCGACCTGGCGAGCCAGGCGGGAGTGTTCGTGAGGTAGCGCACACGCCACGCAGCCGGGACCGCGCCGGACGGGCTTGAGAAGTCGAGCCCGTCCGGCGTTGTCGTGGGCGGCGCCTATCGTGGCAGGGGACGGCGGCAACGAGTACGACGCGGGACGGACCCGGGGGACAGAGCGATGGGCACGACGGGCGGGACCATGGATGTGACCGAGAGCGACGCGCGGCGGACGCTGCACAAGGTGTTCGGGTACGAGGCGTTCCGCGGCGAGCAGGAAGCGATCGTCGATCATGTGGTGGCCGGCGGGGACGCCGTCGTGCTCATGCCGACCGGCGGCGGCAAATCCCTCTGTTACCAGATCCCGGCGCTGGTCAGAGCGGGTACGGGCGTCGTCGTCTCCCCCCTGATCGCCCTGATGCAGGACCAGGTGGACGCGCTGCGGGCGCTCGGGGTGCGGGCCGGCTTCATCAACTCCACGCAGGATTTCGACGAGCGCCGCTCGATGGAGGCCCAGTTCCTTGCCGGTGAGCTCGATCTGCTCTACCTGGCCCCGGAACGGCTCCGGCTGGACTCCACGCTCACGCTGCTCTCGCGCGGCGAGATCTCCGTCTTCGCGATCGACGAGGCGCACTGCGTGGCCCAGTGGGGTCACGACTTCCGCCCGGACTATCTGACCCTCTCCGTCCTCGGTCAGCGCTGGCCCGACGTACCGCGCATCGCCCTGACGGCGACCGCGACGGACGTCACGCACCAGGAGATCACCCAGCGTCTGGGCATGCCCGACGCCAAGCATTTCGTCGCCAGCTTCGACCGGCCCAACATCCAGTACCGGATCGTGCCGAAGGCCGACCCGAAGAAGCAACTGCTCTCCTTCCTCAAGGACGAGCACGCCGGGGACGCGGGCATCGTCTACTGCCTCTCGCGCAACTCGACGGAGAAGACCGCCGAGTACCTCTGCCGCAACGGCATCGAGGCCGTCCCGTACCACGCGGGGCTCGACGCGGGCACCCGCGCCGTCCACCAGTCCCGGTTCCTGCGCGAGGAGGGCCTGGTCGTCGTCGCGACCATCGCCTTCGGCATGGGCATCGACAAGCCGGACGTGCGCTTCGTCGCCCATCTCGACCTGCCGAAATCGGTCGAGGGTTACTACCAGGAGACCGGTCGCGCCGGCCGTGACGGACTGCCGTCCACGGCCTGGATGGCGTACGGCCTCCAGGACGTCGTCCAGCAGCGCAAGCTCATCCAGGGCGGCGAGGGAGACGAGGCCTTCCGCCGCCGCGCGGCCTCCCACCTCGATTCGATGCTGGCCCTGTGCGAGACGGTCCGGTGCCGCCGCGCCCAGCTGCTGACGTACTTCGGCCAGGAGCCCACCACCGCGGACTGCGGCAACTGCGACACCTGCCTCACCCCGCCCGAGAGCTGGGACGGCACGGTGGCCGCGCAGAAGCTGCTGTCGACCGTGGTGCGGCTGAAGCGGGAGCGCGGGCAGAAGTTCGGCGCGGGCCAGATCATCGACATCCTGCTCGGCCGCAGGACCGCCAAGGTCATCCAGTTCGACCACGACCAGCTCTCGGTCTTCGGCATCGGCGAGGAGCTGTCCGAGGCCGAATGGCGCGGCGTCGTACGGCAGTTGCTCGCCCAGGGGCTGCTCGCCGTCGAGGGAGAGTACGGCACGCTGGTGCTGACGCAGGAGAGTGGATCGGTGCTCGGCCGACAGCGCGAGGTGCTGCTGCGCAAGGAGGCGCCGAAGCCCGCGTCGCGCTCCACGAAGGCCGAACGCAAGCCGAAGTCGCAGACGGTCGCCGCCGAGCTGGCCCCCGAGGCCGTCCCGGTCTTCGAGGCGCTGCGGGCCTGGCGGGGCGTCCGGGCGAAGGAGCAGGGCGTCCCGGCGTACGTCATCTTCCACGACGCGACCCTGCGCGAGATCGCCACGGTGCGACCGGACTCGGTGTCCGCGCTGAGCGGGATCAGCGGACTGGGCGAGAAGAAGCTGGCGACGTACGGGGAGGGGGTGCTGGAGGTGCTTGCGACGTTCGGGGAACCGGGGGAACCGGCTCCCGCGGAATCGGCCCCGGCACACGAAGCCGCACCGGCCCCGTCGGCCCCCGAATCGGACCCCGAGTTCGGCTGGGACGAGGAGCCGCCCGAGTACGAGTGAGTACGGGAGTCGGGCGGCGCCGCGGACCGGCCTACTGCGGGTCCGCCGCCCGGCGGCGCGCCGTGATGGCGGTGAGATCCAGATCGATCGGGAAGGGGACGGAGACCTTCATCCGGTCGTGGAAGATGCCGGTGGAGGTGTAGGCCCCGGTCGACGGCTCCAGCTCGAAGACGTAGACCACCGCCCGGTCGTCGTGGTTCTCCACCCGCCAGTAGTGCGGGATCTTCGCCCGCGCGTACTTCACGGGCTTGGTCTCCCGGTCCCGGGTGACGGATTCCTCGGATACGACCTCGATGGCCAGCAGCACGCCGTCCGCGGGGAAGCGGGTCTGCCGCAGGCCTTCGACCACGTCCGCACGCACGACGACCACATCGGGTTCGGGCCTGTTCTGGAAGTCGACGTCGATGGTGAACTCGCGGAAGACCTCCAGGTCGGTCGGTGCGATCGACTGCAACTGCCACTTGAGGTAGTCGATGGCACGCTCATGGAATACGGTCTGCGGACTCACGAAAACAAGGCTCCCGTCGATCAGCTCCGTGTGCGGAGGCAGATTCGGGAGTGTGTCCAGGTCATCGGCGGTCCAGCCGCCCACGGGCGGAACCGCCCACCGCGGCTCGGGGGCCTCGGGTTCGACGCTCATCAGTGCTCCCATGACGCAGAGTCTCGTGGGACTGTCCAGCGTATCCGCCGGGAACGCGACATGGCTCCCCCGAACGTGTGAACGCCCTGCACACTGCTGACCAGCGGGCTCCCGGGTTGCCCCGGGGCCACAGCGGCGTGCCGACGCCGCCCGCGCGCCCGCCCACGCCCGGGTCCGACAGGCTTCCCAGGACCCGGGCGAGGAACGGGTTCCCCGGGAGGGAGCGGGCTGACCACCCGTGTCCGGCCGCCCTGTCCGGTGACCCGGCCCCGGAGCTCCAGCTCCCGCGGGACCGCGCCCGCCCGTCCCGTACTCCAGGGAACGACCGGAGTGGTACGGCTGCCGCGCCGCGGGGCCGGCGCGAGCAGCAGCAGCTCCTCGGGGAGCGTGAGCTCCGGAGCGGGCGGGGTCAAGCAGCGGGAACGATCCGGCCGGTGACCTCGCCGAGTCCCACCCGGGTGCCGTCCGGGCCCGGGGCCCAGGCGGTCATCGTCACCGTGTCGCCGTCCTCCAGGAAGGTGCGCTTGCCGTCCGGGAGGTCCAGCGGGTCGCGGCCGTTCCAGGTCAGCTCCAGCAGGGAGCCGCGCTGGCCGGGCTCGGCGCCGCTGACCGTGCCGGAGCCGTACAGATCGCCGGTGCGCAGCGACGCGCCGTTCACCGTCATCTGGGCCAGCATCTGGGCCGCCGTCCAGTACATCGTGGCGAACGGCGGCTCGGCGACCACCTGGCCGTTGATCGCGACGGAGATCCGCAGGTCGAGGCCGCCGGCCTCCTCCTCGTCGGCGTCCTCCAGATAGGGGAGCAGCGGGAAGTCGCGGGCCGGGGGAGCGATACGGGCCGACTCCAGGGCCTCCAGCGGTGTCACCCAGGCCGATACGGAGGTGGCGAAGGACTTGCCGAGGAACGGGCCGAGCGGGACGTACTCCCAGGCCTGGATGTCCCGCGCCGACCAGTCGTTGAGCAGGCAGAGCCCGAAGACGTGGTCGCGGAAGCCGCCGAGCGGGACCGGGCGGCCCTGCTCGGAGCCCACGCCGACGACGAAGCCGACCTCGGCCTCGATGTCCAGCTTGACGGAGGGGCCGAAGACCGGGGCCGCGTCGGTCGGTGCCTTGCGCTGGCCGGACGGGCGCACCACGTCCGTGCCCGAGACGACGACGGTGCCGGACCGGCCGTGGTAGCCGATCGGGAGGTGCTTCCAGTTGGGCGTCAGCGCCTCGCCGTTCGGCCGGAAGATCTGTCCGACGTTGGCGGCGTGGTTCTCGCTGGCGTAGAAGTCGACGTAGTCCGCGACCGCGTACGGCAGATGGAGCGTCACGGAGTCGACCGGGTGCAGCAGCGGTTCGATGTCGGCGCGGTGCGCCGGGACCGTCACCCACGCGGTCAGCGCCCGCCGGACGTCCCGCCACGCGGTGCGGCCCGCCGAGAGCAGCGCGGTCAGGTCCGGCTGCGCGAGGAGCTGCGCGTAGGGGGAGCCGAGCGCGTGCGCCGCGGCTCCGGCGTCCAGTACGTGGTTGCCGATGCGGACGCCGACCCGGCGGTCCTCGGGGTGGCCGGGGGTGGAGAACACTCCGTAGGGAAGGTTGTGCGGACCGAAGGGGTCGCCCTCGGCCAGATCGAGCGGACTGCTCTGCTCGGGCATGTGTTGCCGCCTCGCTTTCCAGGTCGCTTGGGGGACACGTTACGTCGGCGCCGCCCCCTCGTGGGAGTGTCCCAACTGCCCGCGATGCCTGGAAAGTTCCGCCGTGCCCCGGGTGCGCGGGGCACGGCGGTGCCTTCCGTTCAGCCCGCCGTGCGCGGGATCCGCTTCTCCCAGGTGCGGTGGAAGACGACCTCGCCGCCCTCCTTGCAGACCACCTCGTCGGAGGTGATGAAGTCGCTGTCGTCTGCACTGATCTCGGAGCGCGTCTCGATCCGTACGTCCCACGCCAGCTCCGGCCGGTGCAGCCGGATCGTCCAGTCGGAGCGGGTGCGTGCGGAGAGCGGGTCGTTCTCCCGGACCGTGTACGTCTCCAGGGCGTCCTCGGTGAACTCAAGGCCGTCCGGGTAGACCCGGGTGCCGCCGTAGCGCGGGTCGACCTCCAGCCGCCATTCGCCCTTGGCGACATCGCGGACCACCAGCCGCTCCGGGCGCTGTTCGTCGAGCGTCACCGGGTGGACCACGCCGAGCGGCTCCGACTGCTCCGGCTCCTCGAACCGGATCGCCGCCTCCTCGACGGGCCGGCGCACCGGCAGTTCGACGAGGCTGCCGTCGGCGTCCAGGGTGAAGCCCACCGACCCGGCCTGCGGCCAGATCCACGGCCAGTACGAGGAGGAGACCGCGAGCCTGATCCGGTGGCCGGGCGGGAAGGTGTGCCCGATGCCGTTCAGCTCGAAGGTCACCTCCTCGGTGCGGCCCACCGGCCAGTCGTCCGCGCGGTCCCGGCCGTTGCGGGCGGAGAGGTTGAGCGCGCCCCGGGTGACCAGCGTGGAGGAGCCGTCCGGCGCGACGTCGCAGAGCCGGGCGATCGCCTGGCCGCGCGGCACGTCCATCCGGATCCGCAGCTTCACCCGGGGGCGGCCGAGGATCTCGATCGGGGCGTCCTCGACCGGGAATTCGAAGCAGACCGACTTGGCGTCCTCGTCGCGCTGGTCGGGCGGCAGGTCGGCGTCGTTGCCGAACGGGAAGAACCGCCCGGCGTCCAGTCCCGTCTGCTGCGGCGAGTCGACGATCTGCGGGCCGCCCCCAAGGGCGTACACGGCCGGCTCGATGTTCGGGGACGGCCAGCTGTGCTCGCCGACCCAGCGGCCCGGCATCGTCTCGTACACCGTGGCGGGGCGGTGCGACTCGCTGATCCAGGACCGCAGCAGCGGCTCGGACATGACGCCGGTGTCCTTGTCCTTCAGGTGCTGGTCCCACCAGCGCAGCGTCTCCTGGAGGAAGCCGATCGACGGCCCCGGCGGCAGCCCGCGGTCCGGATACTGGTGCGACCACGGCCCGATCAGCCCGCGGACCCGGTCCGGATCGAGGTGCTCGACGAGCCGCAGGACGGTGTCGCGGTACGGGTCGTGCCAGCCGCCCACCGCGAGGACCTTCGCTTGGATCGCGGAGTAGTCCTCGCAGACGCTGCCGTGCTTCCAGTAGTCGTCGCGGGTCTGGTGCGCCAGCCAGGTGTGGATGAAGGGGTCGACGGCCTCCAGCCGCTTCAGCCACATGTCCTTCCAGCCCTCGCCGACCTGTGCCGGGTCCGGCGGCCGGGAGACGAAGGCCAGCATGGTCGCCGCCCAGGCGTGCATGTCGACGGCGAGGACCGAGCCGCCCATGTAGTGGACGTCGTTGTCGTAGCGGTCGTCGGTCGAGCAGACGG
Source organism: Streptomyces sp. NPDC001880 (assembly GCF_053594575.1). Lineage (NCBI taxonomy): Bacteria > Bacillati > Actinomycetota > Actinomycetes > Kitasatosporales > Streptomycetaceae > Streptomyces > Streptomyces sp. NPDC001880. Next base: position 19,640 of record NZ_JBSFET010000042.1, on the reverse strand, counting down.
TGACGATCGCCTTCAGCGGCTCGGGGGCCAGCGCGGCGATCTGGAGCGAGTTGAAGCCGCCCCAGGAGATGCCGAACATGCCGACCCGGCCGGAGCACCACGGCTGCTGGGCCAGCCAGTGGATGACGGCGACGCCGTCGGCGAGCTCCGTCGCGTCGTACTCGTCGCCCGGCAGCCCCTCGCTGTTGCCGTGTCCGCGTACGTCCACGCGGACGGAGGCGTAGCCGTGGCCCGCGTACCAGGGGTGGCGCTGCCAGTCCCGCGGCGCCGTCCAGTCGCTCAGCCGGTAGGGCAGGTATTCGAGCAGCGCGGGCACCGGTTCGTCGGTGACGGGCCGCCAGATCCGGGCGTACAGCCGGGTGCCGTCCGGCAGCGGGATGCGGACGTCCTCATGGGTGGTCTCGTACGGGAACGTGGTGCGGATGTGCATGGTGGTACCTCAGTGGACGGGGTGCATGGTGCGCTTGAGCCAGGGTGCGGCGGCGATCACGGCCACACCGGCCACCACCGCGATCGCGCCATTGACACCGAAGTAGGCGGCGTTGGAGACCTCGCCGTACAGCTTCACGACTTGGGCCTGGATGCCGTTGGCGAGGGCCAGCGAGAGGAACCAGAGGGCCATCGTCTGGCTGGCGAACGCCTTGGGGGCGAGCTTGGTGGTCGCGGACATGCCGGAGGTCTCCAGCAGGATGTCGCCGAGGCCGAGCAGCAGGTACGAGCCGACGATCCACCAGGCGGCCATCTTGTAGGTGTCGCCGGAGTGTCCGGAGGTCGGCAGCACCATCAGCAGGAAGGACAGCCCGCCGAGGATCACCCCGATCGCGATCTTGTTGGAGGCGTGCGGCTGACGCGGACCCATCCGGGCCCAGACCGCGGCGACCACCGGGGCGAGCGCGACCTCGAAGGCGCCGAGCGCGGAGGCGTACCAGCTCGCCGGGAATTGGAAGCCGAAGATCTCGGTACGGGCGTTGGTCGACGCGAGCAGCATCATCGTCGAGTACGCCTGGAACAGGATGAAGTTGAAGACGACGGACGCCAGGAACAGCACCACGTACGGGCGGAGCCTGCCACGCTCCTGCGAGGTGACCCGGGGGCTGCGGAACATCACCGCGAAGTAGACGACCGGTGCGATCACCGAGATCAGGGTGAGCAGGTCGACGAAGCGGTCCATGGTCAGCCAGCCGGTCAGGGCGAGCGCGGTGGCGACGGCTGCTACCACGACGGCGCCGGCCACGATCAGCCGAACGGCGCGCCGCATGGGTGCCGGTGCCAGCGCGAATTCGGCGCTGCGCGTTCGGCCGGCCAGGTGACGCCGGCCCAGCACGTACTGGATCAGACCGAGGGTCATACCGAGGGCGGCGGCCGAGAAACCCCAGTGCCAGCTCGCGTGTTCCCCGAGCCAGCCGGTGACCAGCGGGCCGAGGAACGCCCCGATGTTGATGCCCATGTAGTAGAGGGCGAAGCCGGCGTCGCGGCGCTCGTCGGCGGTGCGGTAGAGCTTGCCGACCATGGTCGCAACATTGGGCTTGAGTAGACCGGTTCCGGCGCTGATCAGGCCGAGGCCGACCCATGTCATGGTGTCGGTGGGCACCGCCATGGCGTAATGCCCGCAGGCGATGAGAATTCCGCCGTACAGGACGGCTCGGTACGAGCCGAGGATCCGGTCGGCCAGCCAGCCGCCGGCGACGGAGACCAGATAGACGAGGGTGCCGTAGGCGGCTGAGACCGATGCTGCGGTGCCCGCCTCCATGCCCATGCCGCCGTGGGCGACGGTGTCCGCGAAGTAGAGCACCAGGATCGCCTGCATGCCCAGGAACGAGAAGCGTTCCCAGACCTCCAGGCCGGACAGGGTCATCAGCCCTCGTGGCTGGCCGAAAAATGCATGGTCGTCTTCGGGCGGCGGCTGACTGGATTCGGTGTCGGTGGCCGTGTGGGACAAAGGGAGAACTCCTGATCGTATGAGCTGATCCCGAACATACCGGCGGTGGCGGGAAGGCGCCCACGGTGATCCAAAGGGGATTGGATACGCTGACTTGAGTGATGACAGCGACACATCGACATTCCGTGTGATCGTCAGCAGACAGGAGATCCCCTCGTGACCGTCGTCGGGCCATTCGGGCTGAGCGTGCGGGACCAGGCACTTGAGGCCGATGTCCAGGCCGGGTTGGCTGCTGTCGAGTCCGGGCTGCTCGATGCCACCAAGTGCGGCGTGCCCTTCATCACGGAGGCCGCGCAACATCTGGTACGCGCCGGGGGCAAGCGCTTCCGGCCACTGCTGGCGATGCTGGCAGCCCAGTTCGGCGACCCGGACGCACCGGGCGTGGTGCCCGCGGCCGTCGTCGTCGAGCTGACGCACCTCGCGACGCTCTACCACGACGACGTGATGGACGAGGCGGATGTGCGCCGCGGCGTGGACAGCGCCAACAGCCGCTGGGGCAACTCGGTGGCCGTGCTGACCGGCGACTTCCTCTTCGCCCGCGCCTCGCACATACTGGCCGACCTCGGCCCGGAGGCCGTACGCATCCAGGCGGAGGCGTTCGAGCGTCTGGTGACCGGCCAGATCCTGGAGACCGCGGGGCCCGGCGACGGCCGCGACCCGGTCGAGCACTACCTCGAAGTGATGCGCGGCAAGACCGGCTCGCTGATCGCGGTGTCCTGCCGGTTCGGCGCGATGATGGCCGGCGCGGACGGCTCGGCCGTGGACATCCTCACCCAGTACGGGGAGCGGCTCGGCGTCGCCTTCCAGCTCGCCGACGACGTGCTCGACATCGCGTCCGACTCCCACGAGTCCGGGAAGACCCCGGGCACCGATCTGCGCGAGGGCATCCCCACCCTCCCCGTGCTCCACCTGCGGGCGCAGGCGGAGGCCGACGGGAAGCCGGAGGACCTGGAGCTCGTCGAACTGCTCGCCGGCGACCTCAGCGACGACGCCCGGCACGCCGAGGTGCTGCGCAGGCTGCGCGCCCACCCGGCGCTGGAGCAGGCCAGGCGGGACACCGTCCGGTACGCGGAGGAGGCGCGGGCCACGCTGGCGCCGCTGCCCGAGGGCTATGCGAAGGCCGCGCTGCGGGAGCTGTGCGACGCGGTGGTGCACCGCGCGGGCTGAGAGCCTGTCGGGTGACCTCCGACCGGGTGGGCGTGGTGGGCACGCACGCTGCCCGCGTTGCCGTCGGTCGCCGGCGCTCCTTGCCCGAGCTCTCGGCTCCGCTCGAACGGGGGAGACCCCGTCCGGCTCTGTCCTCCGCCTTGGAATCGCACGCACCGGACCACGTCCGCCATCCGGTCCGAGGCCGTCCTGCAGGATCTGAGCCGTCGTCGTGGCGTCCCCTACTGGACGGGGGCGCAAACGGCGTGCTGTGTCATACCGAAGAGGTATGTGGAGTTGCTCCCGGGGGCTGACGCCTCCGTGCCCCGGGTTTGGTCAGATGGAGAACAACCACTCCTGACCAAACCGGGTGAGAATGGCGGCACGGAGTGGACGAGTGCAACCGGACGGAAGCCGCCGACCACGGAGGTAGGGCACACATGGCACCGAACGACAGCGCAGGAACCGACGGCGGGACCAGGGGCACCGCCGCAGGCCGCCGCAAGGCGGCGCGCTACATCGTCCCGGTCGCGGTGGCGGGAGTCGCGGCCGCGACGATCGGGCTCGTCCCGGCGCTCGCGAGCTCCGGCGACCCCGATCTGCCGAAGATCAGCGCACAGGAACTCATCGAGAAGATCGCCGCTTCGGACGCCGAGCAGCTCTCCGGCACGGTGAAGATCAGCACGGACTTCGGCATCCCGTCGCTCGGCGGTCTGGCCGAATCCTTCGCCCCGGGCGACACGGGCGGCAAGGGTGGTTCGAGCGCCGACCCGCAGGAGCGGATGACGGAGCTGGCCTCCGGCACGCACACCCTCCGGGTGGCCGCCGACGGCCCCGACAAGCAGCGGCTGTCGATCCTGGACGACGCGTCCGAGTACAGCATGATCCGCAACGGCGATCAGGTCTGGGCGTACGACAGCAAGTCCGACCAGGCCTACCACGCCACCGAGGACCAGGCGGGCAAGGAGGCCGGGAAGAAGTCCGGGCACCCCGTTCCCGAGGGCGTGCCCACCACCCCGAAGGCACTTGCCGAGCAGGTGCTGAAGGCGGCCGGTCCCACCACGTCGGTGACGGTCGACGGCACCGCGCAGGTCGCCGGGCGCGACGCGTACAAGCTGGTCGTCAAGCCGAAGCAGAGCGGCTCCACGATCGGTTCGGTCACGGTCGCGGTCGACGCGCAGAACGGCGTGCCGCTGAAGTTCACGCTGCTTCCGAGCAGCGGCGGCAAGGCCGTCGTCGACGCCGGCTTCACCGCGGTCGACTTCTCGAAGCCGGACGCCTCCTCGTTCACGTTCACCCCGCCCAAGGGCACCGAGGTGACCGAGGCCGACGACGCGAAGGCGCAGCACAAGGCCGACAAGAGCCTCGGCGGCCTGATCCCGGGTGTCGGGGAGCTGGGCGCCGGGGACCAGGGAGTCAAGGACGCCAAGGTCATCGGCGAGGGCTGGAACGCCATCGCCGAGATCACGACCCCGGGTGGCACCGGCCTCCCCTCGAAGGCGTCGGACGATGTCCCGGCCGAGGCCCAGCAGTTCCTGGACGCGCTGGGCGACAAGGTCACCGGAACGTTCGGCTCGGGCACGGTCTTCAAGACCCGCCTGGTCAACGCCCTGATGACGGACGACGGCAAGGTGTACGTCGGCGCGGTCACCAAGGACGCGCTGGTCCGGGCGGCGAACAGCGCCTCCTGACGCCGGGGCGCGCCGCGCTTCCCGCACCGCCCACCCGCCCCGCCGTACGCTCTGGGTGCTGTTGGTCAATGCGAATTGACCAACGGCATCCGCCCCGTACGGCGGGGCGGTCCGCCCTGGGGGCCTGCCGTCAAAATGCCGTCTGCCGCGCGGCGTTTGGCACGCACGCTCGCGGCGTTGCCGGAATAGCCTGGTAGCTCCTTCCTCGAACTCTCAAGCGTGTTCGAGTGCGTTCGAGCAGGGAGACCCGACCGAGTCCATTCCGACGCCTTGCGATCGCACGCACCGGACGCCGCGCGGCCGCCCTTCGGGCGACGACGGCAGTTTGACGACAGGCCCTGGCCCGTCCGGCGGACGGGCCCTGCCCGACCCATGGGGAGTACGCATGACAGAGTCCGGGACCGTCGTCGAACCGACGACGGTCACCGAGCCGGGAGCCGTGATCGAGGCCCGGGGCCTCACCAAACGCTACCGAGGCGGCCAGCTCGCCGTCGACGGCCTCGACCTCAGCGTCCCCGCCGGCAGCATCTTCGGATTCCTCGGCCCCAACGGCTCGGGCAAGACCACCACCATCCGGATGCTGATGGGCCTGATCGAGGCGACGTCCGGCACCGCGCGGCTGCTGGGCCACACCATGCCGGGCGCCGCCCGCACCGTGCTCCCGCAGGTCGGCGCGCTGATCGAGGGGCCCGCGCTGTACGGCTTCCTGAGCGGCCGGGACAATCTGCTGCGGTACGACTCCGCCGACCCCACCGCCGATCCGCGCACCCGCCGGGTCCGGGTGGGGCAGGCCCTGGACCGGGTCGGGCTGGCCGCGGCGGCCGGGAAGAAGGCCAGGGCGTACTCGCTCGGCATGAAACAGCGCCTGGGCCTCGCCGCCGCCCTGCTCCAGCCGCGCCGCCTGCTCGTCCTCGACGAGCCGACCAACGGCCTGGACCCGCAGGGCATGCGGGAGATCCGCACCCTGGTCAGGGAACTGGCTGCGGACGGCACCACCGTCTTCCTCTCCTCGCACCTCCTCGACGAGATCGAGCAGGTCTGCACGCACGCCGCGGTGATGGCCAGGGGCCGGCTGATCACCCAGGGCCCGGTCGCGGAGCTGGCCGCGGGCGCCCGAGGCCGGCTGGCCGTCACCACCCCCGACCCGGGAGAGGCCGCCCGGGTCCTCAAGGAGCTTGGCGTCACCGGGATCGCGGTCGACGGTGACCGGGTGAGCGCCGAGGCCCCGCCGGGCGACGTGGAACTCGCCGACCTCAGCGGGGCGCTGGTGCACGCCGGAGTACGCCTGAGGTCCTTCGGCGTCCAGCGGGCCTCGCTGGAGGACGCCTTCGTCGCACTGACCGGAGAGGGTTTCGATGTCGCAGGCTGAAGCCGCAGTCGCCGGGGCGGGCCGGGCGCCGAGCCCGTTGTGGACCTTCGGGATCCTCCGCTCCGAACTGACCACCACGCTCCGCCGCTGGCGCACCCTCGCGCTGCTGGGGGTGCTGGCCGCCGTGCCCGTGCTGATCGGGGTCGCGGTGCGGATCGAGACGGACGGCGGCTCCTCGCCCGGACCGGGCGGCGGCGGAGGGGGCCCGGCTTTCCTCTCCCAGATCACCAACAACGGACTCTTCCTTGTCTTCGCCGCCCTCGCCGTGACGCTCCCGGTCTTCCTGCCGATGGCAGTCGGGGTCGTCGCGGGCGACTCGGTCGCGGGCGAGGCCAACGCGGGAACGCTGCGCTATCTGCTGGTCGCCCCGGCCGGCCGCACCAGGCTGCTGCTGACGAAGTACGCCTCGGTGCTGGTGTTCTGCCTGGTCGCGACCCTGGTCGTGGCGCTCTCCGCGCTCGCCGTGGGCGTGCTGCTCTTCCCCGTCGGCGAGGTCACCACCATCTCGGGGACACGGATCGGCTTCGGTGAGGGACTGCTGCGGGCCGGGCTGATCGCGGTGGTGGTCGCGGCGTCGCTGACCGGGTTCGCTGCGGTCGGCCTGTTCGTCTCGACCCTCACCGGCAGCGGCATCGCGGCCATGGCCACCACCGTCGGACTGCTGATCACCGTTCAGATCGTGGACGGCATCCCGCAGTTGAGCGCGCTGCACCCGTATCTCTTCCCGCACCACTGGATGTCGTACGCGGATCTGCTGCGCGCCCCCGTCTACTGGGACGAAGTGGTCAAGAACCTGGGGCTTCAGGGCTTGTACGCGGTGGTGTTCGGCTCGGCGGCCTGGGCCCGTTTCACGACGAAGGACATCACCGCCTGACGCACGGGGCGCAACGCCCCATTCGCGCCGTCGGCCGGGCGAGCCGTCCCCCGATCGGCTCGTCGCGGCACGAACGGCACGAACGGTGCGAACTGCGGGAACGATGCGACACGGCACGTTCCGTTTCCGCCTGCGTATTGTTCGATCCTTGGTGACGGGCTGTCAACAACAGCCGGTTCGAACGCGCTTATGCTCACCGAATGATCACATCGCCGAGTTCACAGCGCCGCAGCGAGAGATCACGGAGGGCGACCCTGGAGGCCGCTCTCGAACTGTGCACGGAGAAGGGGTACGGCCGCGTCACGGTCGAGGCCATCGCGGCCAGAGCGGGCGTCAGCAAGAAGACGATCTATCGCTGGTGGCCGTCGAAGAGCGCGGTGATCCTGGAGGCCTTCACCGACGCGCTGGTCGGCACGACGCCGTTCGCCGACACCGGCGACATCGCCTCCGATCTGCGGGCCGATCTGGCGGGTGCGGCGAAGCTCATCTCCACGCCGCCCTTCGGCCCCGCGTACGCAGGGATCCTCTCCGAGACGCACCACGACGACGAACTCGCGCGGACCGTCCGGGCGAAGCTGGTCGCCCCCCGCTTCGAGGAGGCGGTCGCCCGTCTGCGCCGGGCCCAGAAGCAGGGGCGGATCCCGCCGGACGCCGACCTTCCGCTGGCCGTGGAGATGCTGTACAGCCCGATCTGCTACCGGCATGTCCTGCGCCGGCCGATGCCGGACGAGGAGGAGATCGCGGCACTGGTCGCGCATGTGCTGCGGGCGATCGGGGTGCCTCCGGAGCCGTGAGGCCGGGGTGACTGTCGGAGGCCGGTACGGACGGCTCAGCCGAACACCCGCTCAAGCACCTTGGCGACCCCGTCGCCCTCGTTCGACTTCGTCACCTCGTCCGCCGAGGCCCGCAGCTCAGGATGGGCGTTGGCCATGGCCACGCCGTACCCGGCCGTCCGGAACATCGGCAGGTCGTTGGGCATGTCCCCGAAGGCGATCGTGGAGTCCGCGGCCACGCCGAGGTATTCGGCGGCCAGCGCGAGCCCGGTCCCCTTGTCGACGCCGTACGGCTGGAGTTCGACCGTGCCGGGGCCGGAGAGCGTGACGGTGACGAGATCGCCGACGGCTTCGCGGGCCGTCTCGGCCAGTGCGTCGTCCGTGAGCTCCGGGTGCCGGATGAGCACCTTCACCACGGGCGCGGACCACAACTCGTGTCGGTGACGGGTCCGTTGGGCGGGCAGCGTCGGATGGGGCATCGCATAGCCCGGCTCGATCAGGGTCCGCCCTTCGGCCCCGTCCTGGTCCACGGCCGCGAAGACCGGCCCCACTTGGGCCTCGATCCTGCCGAGCGCGGTGTCGGCGGCCTCCCGGTCCAGGGTGAGCGCACGCACCAGCCGCCCGGACCCGGCGTCGTACAGCTGGGTCCCCTGACCGCACACCGCCGGCCCCTGATAGCCCAGTGCGTCGAGCAGTCCGCGTATCCCGGGCACCGGCCGCCCGGTGACCACGAGATGCCGGGCCCCGGCGCGGGCGGCCAGCGCGAGCGCGGCGCGGGTGCGGGGGCTCACGCTGTCGTCGCTGCGCAGCAGGGTGCCGTCCAGGTCGGTGGCGACGAGTGCGTACGCGGGCGGGATGGGCATGGCGCAAGCCTAAGGGCTGTCCCGTAAGTGGCGTCGTCCTCCGCCCGGAGGGCGGGGTCGGGGCGTCCGGAGCGCGGATGGGCGTGCGTTGACAGGCCACCGCCCGGGTGCGTGTAATGAACCCGGTGTCGCGTGACGCCGGCCAAAGAGCAGTGGGCCGGCCGGTGCTCGGGCGAACACCCTTCACCGAGGGGCCCGTCATGAGTTCACACTCCGCGCCCTGCATCTGACGCAGCCGCGACCGCTGGTCGCACTCTCCCGTTCCGCATGCCCCGGCACCGTGCACCGCCATGGGCCGCGCATCGCGCTCACCCGTTCCCACGGAGACACAGAACACATGCCCACACCTTTCAACCAGTCCGTCATCGAGGAGTTCCGCGCCAACGCAGGGAAGGTCGGCGGCCCCTTCGAGGGCGGTGACCTCCTACTCCTGACCACCACCGGCGCGAGGTCGGGGAAGGAGACCACCACACCCCTCGGCTACGTCCGCCACGGCGACGCGCTGCTGGTCGTCGGCTCCAACCTGGGCGCCCCGCGCCACCCCGACTGGTACCGCAACCTGCTCGCCCACCCCGTGGTCCGGGTGGAGCTCGGCACCCGTACATTCCAGGCCCTCGCGGTCCCCGCGCAGGGGGCGCGGCGCGAGGAACTGTTCGCGCACGCCGTGCGGGCGGCGCCCGGTTACGCCGACTACCAGGCCCGTACCACCCGGCTCCTCCCGGTCGTGGTGCTGGAGCGCGCCGAGCCCGAGGGCTGGGAGCCGCCCCGCGAGATCACCACCCTCGCGGGCAAGCTCATGGAGGTCCACACCTGGCTGCGGGGCCAGTTGCGCCAGGTGAAGGCGGAGGTGGACGCCCACTTCGCCGCACGGGCCGCCCACCGGGGCCCCGGCGCGCCACCGGCTCCGGGCCTCGGGCTCCAGATCCGGCAGCGCTGCCTGGCGTTCTGCCAGTCACTGGAGTTCCACCACACCAGCGAGGACGAGCACCTGTTCCCCGGCATCGCCCGTCATCACCCGCACCTGACGGACACCTTCGCCCGGCTCGCCGACGAACACCGCACGGTCGCCCGCATCCAGGGCGAGCTGGTGTCCCTGCTGGCGGACATCGGCATCGCCCGTCCCGAGCGCTTTCACGCCGAACTGGACCGGATGTCCACGGAACTGAACGCACACCTCGACTACGAGGAGAAGCAGATCCTGCCCCTGCTGGCCGATGTCCCGTGGCCTCCCGCCCCTCCAACGCCGGAAGCCGCGCAGCGCCCGCCGTCGTAGGCGCTCCCCGTCGTCAGGCCGTGCCGGCCAGGCGGTCGAGGTAGTCGCCGATCGCCCCGCTCCTGGCGGCCGGGGCGATCAGGGCCACGTGGTTGTCGGGGCGGACCAGGACGAGGAGGGCGGTGGCCGGGGCAGCGCCGTACGCCGTGCGGGCGTGGCCCGCGTCGTCGGTCAGGTCGCGGGGGGCTCCTGCGTCCACCCCGTACGCCCGCACCGTGTCGCCGTACGCCGCCTCCGTCGCCCGCAGTGCCTCGGCTGTCTCCGGGCCGAAGCCCAGCAGCGTGAAGTGCGGGCCCGCGAACGCCTCGAACAGGCGGGTCGGCGCGCCTGTCGCGGTGTCGCGGCAGGGGGCGTCGGGCGCGCGGTCGCCCGCCCGCAGCCGGGAGGTGGAGCCGGGGGCGGAGAGGGAGCTCCAGGGGTAGCCGAGGCCCAGGCCCGCCGTGTCCCCGGAGACCGCCGTGTCCAGGCCGCCGCCCGGCTGCCGGATCGCGTCGAGGGTCGCCCGCAGCCGCTCGGCGGTGATGCCCAGCGTCCAGGAGGCGACGGGCAGCCGCTCCTCCTCATAGGTGTCCAGGAGGCGGGCGTCCGACCGGCCCTCGACGACCCGGGCGAGCTTCCAGCCCAGGTTGTACGCGTCCTGGATGCCGGTGTTCATGCCCAGCCCGCCGGCGACCGAGTGCACATGCGCCGCGTCCCCGGCCAGCAGCACGCGGCCCACCCGGTATCGGTCGGCCATGCGCTCGTTGACCCGGTACGTGGACAGCAGGGTCGCCTGCGTCAGGCGGGCCGCCGGGAGCCGGGTGTGCTTGGCGAACAGGCGCTGGAAGCTCTCCAGGGAGGGCGGTACGAGGGCTCCCGCCGCGTCGCGCTCCGGCCCGGCCTGGAACCACCAGCCCGCGCGCGTGCCCGGGATCGGGCACAGCATCACGGCGCCGTCCTCGTCGAACCACTGGTGCCAGATGCCGCGGTCGGGGCCGTCCACCTCCACGTCCCCGCAGACCATCGCCTGCTCCTCGGTCGTCCTCCCCTCGAAGGAGACGCCGAGCATCTTGCGCACCGGGCTGTGGCCGCCGTCGCAGCCCACCACGTACCGTGCCCGAACGCTCCGGCCGTCGGCGAGGGCGACGGTCACCGACTCGGGCCCCTGCGACAGGCCGACCGCCTCGGAGCCGAGCTCCACGTGCACCCCGTACTCCGCAAGGCGGTCCCGCAGGATCTCCTCCAGTCGCCACTGGGCGATCAGCCGGCCGTGCGCGTACGGGGTGTCCGGTGTCGGGTGCGAGAACTCGGACGGATCGGTGTCCGCGACCGGCAGCCCGTTCCGGTACTTGCGCATCGGCAGCGGCGCCGACCCCGCGGCCAGCACCCGGTCGACGACGCCCAGGTCCTCCAGCACCTCCAGGGAGCGGGGGTTGGGGCCCTTGGCCCGTGAGCTGCGGGGGAATTCGGGGGACCTGTCGATGATCCGTACGCCGACCGAGCGCCGTGCCAGGTCGCAGGCGAGGGCCAGGCCGGTCGGACCCGAACCGACGATCAGTACGGGGGTGGTTGCGGCAGGCGCGTTTGCGGGCATGCGGGCTCCTCGGTCGCGGTTTCGTGTATCCAGGAAAACGTAACCGAGTTAAAAAAGCAACTGGGTAACTAAAGTTGTGCGTGCGGGGCCGGTTCGTCGGCCGGCGGATTCCGGCGCGGTGCCTGCCGCTGCGCCGTCTGCAGGGCCTCGCGCACCTGGGCCCTGGTCCGCCGTGCGGTCCGGAACGCGTCCCAGGTCAGCAGGGTGAGCGCCAGCCACACCAGAGCGAACCCGGCCCACCGCTCCGGCGGCATCGCCTCGTGGAAGTAGAGGATGCCGAGCATGAACTGGAAGACCGGCGCCAGATACTGCAACAGGCCCAGCGTCGAGAGCGGCACCCGGATCGCCGCCGCGCCGAACAGCACGAGCGGGACGGCCGTGACCAGGCCCGCCGAGGCCAGCAGCGCCGCGTGGCCGGCGCCGTCGGAGGTGAACGTCGACTCGCCCCGGGCACCCAGCCACAGCAGATAGCCGAGCGCGGGCACGAACATCACGGCGGTCTCGGCGGTGAGCGACTCCAGGCCGCCCATGTCGACCTTCTTCTTCATCAGGCCGTAGGTCGCGAAGGAGAACGCCAGGACCAGCGAGATCCACGGCGGCCGCCCGTAGCCGATCGCCAGCACGAGCACCGCCGCGAAACCGGTACCGACCGCCACCCACTGCACCGGGCGCAGCCGTTCGCCCAGGAGCAGGACGCCCATGGCTATGGTGACCAGCGGGTTGATGAAGTAGCCGAGCGAGGCCTCGACGACATGGCCGTTGTTGACGGACCAGATGTACAGGCCCCAGTTGACCGTGATCGTGACCGCGGCCACCGAGATCAGGCCGAGCTTCCTCGGCTGCCGGACCAGCTCGCCGATCCAGGACCAGCGGCGCAGCACCAGCAGTGCGACGGCGACGAAGCCCAGGGACCAGACCATGCGGTGGGCGAGGATCTCGATCGCGCCGGCGGGCTTCAGCAGCGGCCAGAAGAGTGGGACGAGCCCCCACAGGCCGTAGGCGCCGATGCCGGACAGGAGTCCCGCCCGTTGTTCGTTGATCCCCTTCACGGGCCCTCCAGGCGTGTCTGCGTCAACTGCATGACGGTAGCGCCGGGGAGGGCCCGATGTCATACCCGTATCGGGATACGGTCATGACAAGGGGCTCCTGAGGTGCGGGTGAACGGGTGTTACGCGGGTGCCACGGTTTCGGCGGGCGGCGGCGTCGGCCGGCCGATCAGCCGGGCCAGGTCGCTGTTCGCGACGCGAATTCGGTGCTCCCGCCCCGGGGCGACCACTCGCTCACCGGCCTGGGCCGGGAGGCCGCCGAGCAGGCACGGGCACTGGCCCGCTGGACCGAACGCCGCCCGGACGCGGTGCGGCCGAAGCGCGAGACGTACGACGAGCGCGAGGCCCACGCCCCCTAGCCCGCGTGGTCACTCCGGCTGGGGTGCGCGTCCCTCCTCCAGCGCGCGCAGCGCACGCGACACGTCGAACGGCAGGATCGTCACCGCCACGTGCGGCAGCTGTGCCAGCGTCTTCGCCATCTGCTCGCCGGTGCCCCGGTGCAGCAGCTTCCCGAGCCAATTGGTGTACATCCGCCGCGGCACCAGCACCGTAAGAGAGGTCCGGCCGTCCTGTGTGGTGCGGGTGGCGAGCTCCTTCATCGCGTGGCGCAGCCGCCGGTCCGGGCACGCCACCAGCTCCAGGGAGACGGACGTGGCGGCCGTCTCCTCCCACCGGGCGGCCAGCCGCCTGCCGTGCGCCTCGTCGATCGCGAAGTGCACCGCCCGGATCTCGTCCGGGCGCAGTTCGTGCGCGTACCGCAGCGCCTTGATCGTCGCCAGGTCCAGCGTCTCGACCAGGACGAAGACCAGATGGCGCAGGTCCCGGGGCCGGTCGGCCCCCGGCGGCTGGAGGCTCTGGAGCACCGCGGCCTCGCGCCGGTACTCGCGGTTGATCCGCATCAGCGCCCACACGCCGAGCGGGAAGACCACCACGACCAGCCAGGCGCCCTCGGTGAACTTGGTGACCGCGAAGATCAGCACGACGGCGGCCGAGATGACCGCGGCCAGCGCGTTGACGGCGATCTTGACCCGGCGGTACCGCTCCCGGCGCCGCAGGTGGTACGCGGTGAGACCGGACCCGGCCATGGTGAAGGCGGTGAACACGCCGATCGCGTACAGCGCCACCAGCTTGTCCACGTTGGCCCCGGTGACCAGCAGCAGCGCCAGCGAGACGACGGTCAGCGCGATGATGCCGTTGGAGAATGCGAGCCGGTGCCCGCGCCGGGTCAGCTGCCGGGGCAGGAACCGGTCCTCGGCGACGAAGCTGGCGAGGAACGGGAAGCCGGTGAACGGCGTGTTGGCGCCGGTGTAGAGGACCAGTGCGGTCGCCAGCTGCACGAAGACCAGCCCGGCCGTCCCGAGCGGCCCGTCGCCGAAGGCGAGATGGGCCTCCTGCGCGATGACCGTCGGAGTGCCGTCGACGTACGGGACGGCATGGGTGAAGTGCGCCAGCGTGGAGACGCCGAGGACCAGGACGCCGAGCACACAGCTCATTGCGATCAGGGTGCGGCGGGCGTTGCGGCCCTGCGGTTCGCGGAACGCGGAGATGCCGTTGGAGATCGCTTCGAGCCCGGTGAGGGACGAGCCGCCGTTGGCGAACGAGCGCAGCACGATGAAGAGCGAGGCGCCGTGGAGCCAGCCCTCGCCCGGGGTGCCGAGCGGTACGACCCCGGCGTCGTGCAGATCGGCGTGCGGCAGCCCGCCCGTGATCCCGCGCACCGCGGCGGCGACGAGGACGAGCCCGACGGCGGCCATGAAGAGATAGGCGGGCAGTGCGAAGGTCCGGCCCGCCTCGCGGATCCCGCGCAGATTCCCGTACGCGAGCAGCGCGATGACGCCGGCGGAGACCGGGAGCTGGAGGTGGTCGAGGCCGGTGAAGTCGTCGCCGACCAGATGGGCGAGCGAGATCAGGGCGTTGGTGCCGGCCGAGACCTGGACGGCGACGGTGACGATGTAGTCGACGAGCAGGGCCACGGCGGCGATCTGTGCGACGTTCGGCCCGAAGTTCTCCCGCGCGACGACATAGGACCCGCCCGCCCGGGTGTAGATCGTGACGACATCGCTGTAACAGAGCGTCAGAAGCAGTAGTACCAGCAGGATCGCGCCGGTCACCGGCATCAGAAGGGTGAAGGCGGCGGCCCCGACGACCGGCACGAGGACCCGCAGCATCTCCTCGGAGCCGTACGCGGACGAACTGATGCAGTCGGAGGCGAGCACCCCGAGCGCCGTCCGGTTGTTCAGCTTCTCCTCGCTGATGCGCTCGGTGGTGAGCGGTTTGCCGAGCAGACGCCGCTTGATTCGGTACACGGGCCGGTCCAGGGTCATGGCCACATCGTGCGCGGTGGCCCGACGCACCCCGGTACGCAATCGCCGGACGGGCCGAAATTCAGCCCTATCGCCGGACGGGCCGAAATTCAGCCCGTCCGGCGACGGCGTGATCCGGACGGCAGGCTCAGCCGACGACCGTCCAGTTGTCGTTTCCGGCAAGGAGTGCGGCGAGGTCGCCCTTGCCCTTCTGTTCGACGGCGGTGTCGAGCTGCTCCGCCATGAGGGTGTCGTAGACCGGGCGGTCGATGTCGCGCAGGACGCCGATGGGGGTCTGGTGGAGGGTGTCGGGGTCCGCGAGACGGGAGAGGGCGAAGGCCGTGGTCGGGGACGGGTTGTGGGCGTCGTGGACCAGGATCCGGGACTCGTTCTCCTCGGTGACCGTCACGACCTGGAGGTCACCGGTGGCCGGGTCGCGGACGACGCCCTTGCCGTTGTCCGCGCCGAAGCGGATGGGCTGCCCGTGTTCCAGACGGATGACCGCGTCCTGCGCCCGGTCCTTGTCCTTGAGGGCCTCGAACGCGCCGTCGTTGAAGATGTTGCAGTTCTGGTAGATCTCCACCAGCGCCGTGCCCGGGTGGTCGGCCGCCGCGCGCAGCACGCTCGTGAGGTGCTTGCGGTCGGAGTCGATGGTGCGGGCCACGAAGGAGGCTTCCGCGCCGATGGCCAGGGAGACCGGGTTGAAGGGGGCGTCCAGAGAGCCCATCGGCGTGGACTTGGTGATCTTGCCGATTTCGGAAGTGGGGGAGTACTGGCCCTTGGTGAGGCCGTAGATCCGGTTGTTGAACAGCAGGATCTTCAGGTTCACATTGCGGCGCAGGGCGTGGATGAGGTGGTTGCCGCCGATGGACAGGGCGTCGCCGTCACCGGTGACGACCCAGACGGACAGATCGCGGCGGGAGGAGGCGAGCCCGGTGGCGATGGCCGGGGCGCGGCCGTGGATGGAGTGCATCCCGTAGGTGTTCATGTAGTACGGGAAGCGGGAGGAGCAGCCGATGCCGGAGACGAAGACGATGTTCTCCTTGGCGAGGCCGAGTTCGGGCATGAAGCCCTGCACGGCCGCGAGAACGGCGTAGTCACCGCAGCCGGGGCACCAGCGGACTTCCTGGTCGGACTTGAAGTCCTTCATGGACTGCTCGGCCTCGGCCTTGGGCACCAGGTTCAGGAGCTGGTTGGCGTCAGGCATCGATGGCCTCCTTGAGTGCCGTCGCGAGCTGTTCGGCCTTGAACGGCATGCCGTTGACCTGGTTGTAGCTGTGGGCGTCGACGAGGTACCTGGCCCGGATGAGGGTGGCGAGCTGGCCGAGGTTCATCTCGGGGACGATGACCTTGTCGTAACGTCCCAGAATTTCGCCGAGGTTCTTCGGGAAGGGGTTCAGGTTGCGCAGATGGGCCTGCGCGATGGGCTGTCCGGCGGCACGGAGCCGGCGGACGGCGGCGGTGATGGGGCCGTAGGTGGAGCCCCAGCCCAGCACCAGGGTCCTGGCGCCGGAGGGGTCGTCGACCTGGAGGTCGGGGACCTCGATGCCGTCGACCTTGGCCTGACGGGTGCGGACCATGAGGTCGTGGTTGGCCGGGTCGTAGGAGATGTTGCCGCTGCCGTCCTGCTTCTCGATACCGCCGATGCGGTGTTCGAGACCGGGGGTGCCGGGCACCGCCCACGGCCGGGCCAGGGTGTGCGGGTCGCGCTTGTAGGGCCAGAACACCTCGGTGCCGTCGGCCAGTTCGTGGTTGGGGCCGGTCGCGAACCGGACCCGCAGATCGGGCAGTTCGTCGATCTCGGGGATCTTCCACGGCTCGGAGCCGTTGGCGAGATACCCGTCGGAGAGCAGGAAGACGGGGGTGCGGTAGGTCAGGGCGATCCGCGCCGCGTCGAGCGCGGCGTCGAAGCAGTCCGCCGGGGTCCTGGGGGCCACGACCGGGACCGGGGCCTCGCCGTTGCGCCCGTACATCGCCTGGAGCAGATCGGCCTGCTCGGTCTTGGTCGGCAGACCGGTGGACGGGCCGCCGCGCTGGATGTCGACCACGACCAGCGGCAGCTCCAGGGAGACCGCGAGCCCGATGGTCTCCGACTTCAGCGCCACCCCCGGCCCGCTGGTGGTCGTCACCGCGAGGGAACCCCCGAAGGCCGCGCCCAGCGCCGCCCCGATCCCCGCGATCTCGTCCTCGGCCTGGAAGGTGCGCACACCGAAGTTCTTGTGCCGGCTCAGCTCGTGCAGGATGTCGGAGGCCGGAGTGATGGGGTACGAGCCCAGATACAGCGGCAGGTCCGCCTGGCGCGACGCGGCGATCAGCCCGTACGACAGCGCCAGGTTCCCCGAGATGTTGCGGTACGTACCCGCCGGGAAGGCCTGCGAGGCGGGCGCCACCTCGTAGGAGACGGCGAAGTCCTCGGTCGTCTCCCCGAAGTTCCACCCGGCGCGGAACGCGGTCACGTTCGCCTCGGCGATCTGCGGCTTCTTCGCGAACTTGGCGCGCAGGAACGCCTCGGTCCCCTCGGTCGGCCGGTGGTACATCCAGGAGAGCAGCCCGAGCGCGAACATGTTCTTCGAGCGCCCGGCCTCCTTGCGGGAGAGACCGAACTCCTTCAGTGCCTCGATCGTGAGGGTGGTCAGCGGCACCGGGTGGACGTTGTACGCCTCCAGTGAGCCGTCCTCCAGGGGACTGGTCTCGTAGCCGACCTTCGCCATCGGCCGCTTGGTGAACTCATCGGTGTTCACGATGATTTCCGCACCACGCGGCACATCGCCGATGTTCGCCTTCAGCGCGGCCGGATTCATCGCGACCAGCACGTTCGGCGCGTCACCCGGCGTGAGGATGTCGTGGTCCGCGAAATGCAACTGGAACGAGGAAACCCCCGGCAGGGTCCCTGCGGGGGCGCGGATCTCGGCGGGAAAGTTCGGCAGCGTCGACAGATCGTTCCCGAACGACGCGGTCTCCGAAGTGAAGCGGTCACCGGTGAGCTGCATACCGTCTCCGGAGTCACCCGCGAAGCGGATGATCACCCGGTCGAGACGGCGGATCTCCTTCTCGCCCGCACTCGCGTGATCGGAGCGGGGGGCGCGCTGGCCCCCGACGAGCGCCTCGCCGGCCTCATCGGCCTGTCCGGCTGGGCTACTGACCTGGCTGGTCACTGAACTGGACCTCCCTCGGGGCGGCGACTCGGGACCCGCCGGCCCCCCGGCGGTTCCCCTGCCCACCCTACGTCGGTAAGGGTCGCCTTCCCTGGACCGATCAGATGGTGGACGTCATTTTGGGACGCGATTCGATACCGGTTTGTCACGTTTTGCAAGCCCCCCGGGCGTTCGATGAAGACGCTGCGCATTCATTCTTTGGTACTAGGACTCTGGTGACGCCCCCTGGCGCTGTACGCCCCGCCCCGGTCACCGAGATGGCTGTGGTCGGCTGCCCAGGGTGTCCGCCACCAGATATCTGACAGAGTGTCAGTCCGTCAGGAGTTCAGGTAGGTCAGAACGGCCAGCACCCGGCGGTGATCCCCGTCACTGGGGGACAGGCCCAGCTTCAGGAAGATGTTGCTGACGTGCTTCTCCACGGCGCCGTCGCTCACCACGAGCTGCCTGGCCACCGCGGAGTTCGTCCGCCCCTCCGCCATCAGACCGAGTACCTCGCGCTCGCGCGGCGTCAGCCCGGCCAGAACGTCCTGTTTACGGCTCCGGCCCAGCAGTTGCGCCACCACTTCCGGGTCCAGCGCCGTACCGCCCTGCGCCACCCGGACCACCGCGTCCACGAACTCCCTGACCTCGGCGACCCGGTCCTTCAGCAGATAGCCCACACCCCGGCTGGACCCGGCGAGCAACTCGGTCGCGTACCGCTCCTCGACGTACTGCGAAAGGACCAGCACCCCGATCCCCGGATAGTCCTTACGCAGCCGCACGGCCGCCCGCACACCCTCGTCGGTGTGGGTCGGGGGCATCCGCACATCGGCGACCACCACATCGGGCAGCGCGTCCTGCCCCGCCAGGTCGCTCACCGTCTTGAGCAGCGCCTCGGCGTCCCCGACTCCGGCGACGACGTCATGCCCCAGATCGGTCAGCAGCCGGGTCAGTCCTTCCCGGAGCAGCACCGAATCCTCGGCGATGACTACTCGCACCCTGTCCTCCACCATGACGCCGTATCCCCCACTGTTCGCTGGTCCCGCGTGTACGGTCCCCAGCATCCCAGTATCGGCGGTGCGGTGTCCTCGGCCGCCGGGTGGAGTTCGTCCGTCGCCGGGTGGAGCGGGTGGAGCGGGTGGAGCGGGTGGAGCGGGTGGAGTACGTCCGTTGCCGGGTGGGGTACGTCCGTGCTCAGCCGCGCCACGGCAGCTCGGCCGTGATCCGGGTCGGGCCGCCCTGCGGGGAGTCCACGACCAGGACGCCGTCCACCGCGTCCAGCCGCTCGGTCAGCCCGGCGAGCCCGCAGCCCGACGACACCTCGGCGCCGCCACGTCCGTCGTCGGTGACCTGGAGCATCAGCCGGTTCTCCACCCGCCACACGTCGACCGAGGCGCGGGTCGCCCGTGCGTGCTTGCTCACGTTCTGCAGCAGCTCGGAGACGGTGAAGTAGGCGATCCCCTCGATCGCCTGGGCCGGCCGCCCCGGCAGGTCCACGCTCACCGTGACGGGGACGGTGCAGCGGGAGGCGACGGCGGAGAGCGCCGCGTCGAGTCCGCGATCGGTGAGGACGGCGGGGTGGATGCCGCGGGCGAGGTCGCGGAGTTCCTGGAGGGCGACCTTGACCTCGCCGTGGGCCTCGTCGACCATGCGGGC
>NZ_JBSFET010000041.1:0-60347 GCF_053594575.1 Streptomyces sp. NPDC001880 | reverse complement strand
CCGATTCCCGGTCGAAGCGGGTCCTGCTTCGCTTTCCAGTTCATCGCTTTCGCGTTTCCCTTTCCGGCGTTTCCGACTCTATCAGATCCTTTCGGCCCTGATTCCCAGTCAGCGGGGCTTGTCTTCCCGGCCGTTGGGCCGTTCCGACGAGTGAGACTTTAGCGGAATCCCGGGCCCCGACGCTAATCGGGGTCACGCTCCTTCGAACGCGGATTCCTCATTTCACAAATACGCACAGCAGGTCCGGCGACAGATGTCACTGACCAGATGTGGTTACTGCGGAATGGCTGTCCGGGGACCGACCGGGGTCGGCGCTCACGTCGGACAACTCGGGGCACATTACGGATCCGGGCAGGCCGTGTCAACCTCGGGCCGGGGTCAGGTCCTGGCGGAGGGCGAGGTGGTGGTTGCAGAGGCTCGTGGAGAGGTCGGTGGCGAAGTGCCGGCGCATGGTGACCTCGCGGCCGAAGCCGTGGCGGCGGGCCACCTCGGGGAGGGGAGGCCGGTGCGCTCCAGGGGCTTCTGGGCTGGGGCGATGCGTTGAAGTGATCAGCCGACGCAGCGGAACCGTGCCGGTGGTGGCCTGGAAGCGGCGGGTGAAGGAGCAGGGGGACATTCCGACGCGGGCGGCGCGGGCAGCGACCGTGTGGGGTTCGGCCAGATGGGTCAGGGAATGGGCTCGTACCGCGGCGAGGGTGTCCGCGTCGCAGTCGGCGCGAGGGGTGGGGTGGCCGATGAATGGGGCCCGGGTACCGGTGCGGAACGGGGCGGTGACCACCGTGCGGGCGATCGTCGCCACGGTCCCGGCTCCGTGGGTGGTGCGTACGAGGTGGGAGCAGAGATCGATGCCGGCCGCGGTGCCCGCTGGCGTCCAGGTGCGGCGCGGGTCGAAGGGCGGGACGCCGCGGTCGGTGTTGTCGGTGCGGACGGTGCCCCGGACCTCCTCGGGTACGAGGTGTTCGTCCCGCTGGATGCCACACGCCTTCGACCTGACCAGTTGCGCGAACCCACCGCCGTGTCGTTGCACGGCGGTGGGTTCGCGAAGGGGGTGAGCGGCGCGGAGCTGATCGCTGCCGCGGAGTGGTTCAGCCGTTGCCGGAGGCCAGTTCGCGGCTGCGGTCGCGGGCGGCTTCGAGGGCGGCGATGAGGGCGGCTCGTACGCCGTGGTTCTCCAGCTCGCGGATGGCACTGATGGTGGTGCCGGCCGGGCTGGTGACGGCCTCGCGCAGCTTGACGGGGTGTTCGCCGCTGTCGCGGAGCATCACGGCGGCGCCGATGGCGGCCTGGACGATCAGCTCGTGGGCCTGGGCGCGGGGCAGGCCGAGCAGGATGCCGGCGTCGGTCATCGCCTCGACGAGGAAGTAGAAGTACGCGGGGCCCGATCCGGACAGGGCGGTAGCCGCGTCCTGCTGGGACTCGGGGACCCGGAGGGTCTTGCCGACGCCGCCGAAGATCGCCTCCGCGGCGGCGAGGTGGTCGGTGGTGGCGTGGCTGCCGGCCGAGATGACGGACATGCCCTCGTCGACGAGGACGGGGGTGTTCGGCATGACCCGTACGACCGGGGTGTTCGTGGCGAGCCGGTCTTCGATGAAGGCGGTCGTGATGCCCGCGGCCGCGCTGATGACCAGGCGGTCGGGGGTGACGTGCCGGCCGAGCTCGTCGAGGAGCCGTCCCATGTCCTGGGGCTTGACCGCGAGGATGAGGATGTCGGCGCGCTTGGCGGCCTCGGCGTTGCTGACGGAGTCGACGCCGTAGCGGTTGCGGAGTTCCTCGGCGCGCTCGGAGCGGCGGGTGGTGACCAGCAGGTTCGCCGCGCGCCAGCCTGCCCGGATCATGCCGCTGAGCAGGGCCTCGCCGATCTTGCCGGTGCCGAGGACTGCGACTGTCTGGGTCATGTGGTTCACCCTCCGGGCGGTGCTGACGGTTCTCGGTGCTCGGTGCTCGTGTGCGCCATCCTCGCACCGGCCCCGTCAGGCGGTGCGGCGGCGCAGAGTGGCGGCGCCGAGGGCGAGGACGAGGAGGGCGCAGCCCGCCACGATCGAGACGTCGCGGACGAAGTCACCGGTGATGTCGGCGTGGCGCAGGACCTCGTCCATGCCGTCGACGGCGTACGACATCGGCAGGACGTTCGAGATCGCTTCGAGGACGGGTGCCATGTGGTCGCGGGCGACGAACAGTCCGCAGAGCAGGAGCTGCGGGAAGATCACGGCGGGCATGAACTGGACGGCCTGGAACTCGGATGCGGCGAAGGCGGAGACGAACAGTCCCAGTGCCGTGCCGAGCAGGGCGTCGAGCAGGGCGACCAGGAGCAGCAGCCACGGGGAGCCGATGACGTCCAGGCCCAGTGCCCAGACCGAGACCGCGGTGGCCAGGAGGGACTGGACGATCGCCACGGCGCCGAACGCGAGGGCGTAGCCGGCGATCAGGTCGCCCTTGCCGAGCGGCATCGCGAGGAGGCGTTCGAGGGTGCCCGAGGTGCGTTCGCGCAGGGTGGCGATCGAGGTCACCAGGAACATCGTGATCAGCGGGAAGATGCCGAGGAGCGAGGCGCCGATGGCGTCGAAGACGCGGGGGCTGCCGTCGAACACGTACCGGAGCAGCGTGATCAGCACGACCGGGACCAGGAGCAGCAGTGCGACGGTGCGGGCGTCGTGGCCGAGCTGGCGCAGGACCCGGGCGGCGGTGGCGAGGGTGCGGGCCGGGCTCAGGAGTGCGGGCGTCGGGGACGGGTGCGTGCTCATCGGGAGGGCTCCTGACGGGTGGCGGCCTGGTCGACCAGGTGGAGGAATGCCTCTTCGACGGTGTTCGCGCGGGCGGCGGAGCGCAGTGTCCCGGGGGTGCCGTCGGCGAGGATCTCGCCCTCGCGCATGAGGAGCAGGCGGTGGCAGCGCTCGGCCTCGTCCATGACGTGGGAGGAGACGAGGAGTGTGGTGCCGTGGTCGGCGGCGAGGCGGTGGAAGAGGTTCCACAGGTCACGGCGGAGCACGGGGTCCAGGCCCACGGTGGGTTCGTCGAGGACCAGGAGTTCCGGGGTGCCGAGCAGGGCCACGGCGAGGGAGGCGCGGGCGAGCTCGCCGCCTGAGAGGGTGCCGGCCAGGGCGTCGGCGCGGCCGGTGAGGTCGACCTCGGTGATGGCGCGGGCGACGGCGGCCCGGCGGGCGTCGCGCTGTCGGCGGCCCGGCCGGAGGATCGCCGCGAAGTAGTCGAGGTTCTGACGGACAGTCAGGTCGGTGTAGACGGACGGGGCCTGGGTGACGTACCCGATGCGCGGCCGGAGGGTGGGGTGGCCCGCGGGGCTGCCGAGCACGTCGAGGGTGCCGGTGACCTTGGCCTGGGTGCCCACGACGGCACGCATCAGGGTGGATTTGCCGCAGCCCGAGGGGCCCAGGAGGCCGGTGATCCTGCCGGGTTCGACGGTGAAGTCGAGGCCGCGCAGGACGGTGCGGTCGCCTCGTACGACCGTGAGGCCACGGGCCTCGATGGCAGCACCCCGAGAATTCATCATGCGATGAATATTGATCCCGGGGTGTCCGCCCGTCAAGAGGCGGGGCCGGGGCTCACCGCCACGTTCAGGTCGACCGTGTAGCTCTCCTCGACCGTGCCGTCCGGGAAGAGTTCCGCGAGCCGGTCGTGCTCCTCCGTGAGGAAGCTCCGTGTGCCTTCCTCACCGAGGACGAGGAAGGCGGAGTGGCTGCCGAGGTTGGCGAGGTGGGTGTCGACGGACACCCGTCGGGTCCAGGCCACCTGGCGGTGCGCGAAGTCGAGCCCGGACGGCAGGTCACGGGAGCGGACGGCCGAGCCATGGGCGGAGTCCCCGGCGCCGAGGAAGCGGCGGAGCCGGGCGTCCTGCTCGGCGATCCAGGGGACGGAGTGGTCGGCGACGTTCCACCAGAGGGCGAGTGCGCCGCCGGGGCGCAGGACGCGTAGCGCCTCAGGGGCGGCGAGCGCCGGGTTCGTCCAGTGCCAGGCCTGGGCGTACGTGATCAGGTCGGCCGACGCGGTGGCGAGGGGGAGGTGGTTGCCGTCGCCGCGTACGACGGGCAGGTGCGGGAGCGAGCGGTGGAGTTCCGCCGCCATGCCGGCGCCCGGTTCCACGGCGACGACACGGGCGCCACGCTCGTGGAGCAGGCGGGTGGCGATGCCCGTGCCGGCGCCCACGTCGACGGCGCGGGCGCCTTCGAGGGGGCGGCGGGCCAGTTCCTCGACGGCGTCGAGGAGTGCGGGCGGGTAGCCGGGGCGGGCCGCGGCGTACTGGGCGGCGGCGCGGTCGAAGGAGAGCGCGCGGGGCGGGGTGGCGGGTGCGTCGGGTTCGGCGGGAGGCATGGGTTCATCGTGGCGCGTGCCCCGGGGCCCGTGCCGGTGTTCTCTCCCTGCGCGTGCCCACGCCGGTGTGCGGGTGACTTCGCGCGCCGGTGCGTACGTGGTTTGCGCGCGCCGGTGCGCCCATGGCTTCGAAGCAGGCCGGTGCGTACATGGCTTCGCAAGCAGGTGCGCACGCGGCTTGCGCGTCCGGTGTACGCGTGGGCTTGTGCCCCGGGCCGTTCTACTTGCGCTTGGGGCGCTTGCCCTTGGTGTTCTTGCGGGCCGCCGGGTTCCCGGTGCGGGCCGAGCGGCGCTTCTCGTAGCGTGCCAGGGCCGTCTCGTACTCCGTGCGGTGCAGTTGCTCGCCCGGTGCCTCCCGGAACGTACGGAGGAAGTACGCGAGCAGCGAGCCGACGAAGCCGATCGTCTTGAGGCCGCGCAGATTGGCCTCGCGCACCGGATCGGCGGGGCGGCGGCTGAACCCTTCCCAGGTCTTGCGGAAGGCGACGGCGCTGCAGATGGCGAACATCAGGACGATCAGGATGCCGACGAAACTGCCGACGTCGGCGATCTGCAGTCCCTGGTAGGCGAAGCGGAGCACGAAGCAGGCGGCGACCGCGGCGGCCAGGGAGCCGACCGCGGCCCCGGCGCGGCGCAGCCCGTAGCCCCCGCTGTGGTCGACCCAGGTCGTACCGAAGAAGCGCAGGGGCTCGGGCCGCGGGCCGGGCGTGGTGGAGCCGGGCGTGGTGGAGCCGGGCGTGGCACCGGCGCCGGGGGCTTCGCTGTTCTCGCTCACGAAGTCGATTATCCCCGGGCGGTAGCGGTCCCGGACGGGCCGGTCACGGACCCGGACGGGCCGGTCGCAGCCCCGGCCCGTCCGGGTCAGTCGCAGCGCGGCGCGATGTAGCCGTCGCTGCCCGTGCGGACGTAGGCGTCCGACACGAACTGTCCGTTGGCGATGTTGTCCCAGAGGTTGGAGGTGCCGTACGGGCCGGTGACCCGCTCCCCCGGCTTCTGGCAGTAGACCGGGACCCTCATTCCGTACGGGAGTGTCCTGACGATCCCGTACTGGGTGCCCGGTCCCGTACGGACGTTGACGCGGTAGCCGGGCGCGATCGGGTACCTGGTGACGTCGTCGGTCCCGGCGAGCGTCTCCACGCCCTCGGTGACGTCGACGGCATCGGCCGCCGCGGTCGTGCCGTCGGTGTGCTCGTCCATGGCCATGAGGCCCTCCCCCGTTGAGAGATGGTGTGTACGACGTGTACGACGCGCAGGCTACAAGCCCCGGCCGGATCGCACGCACCATCGACTAGGCTCCGTGCGTCGCGCTTGCGGACGAACACACGGGGGTGGGCGGTGCCGCCGCTGCGAGGTATCGGGGCCAATCCGGAAGCGGAGCATCCGGAGTACGCCGGGCAGTACCGTCTTGAGGCACGTCTCGGCGCGGGCGGCATGGGAGTCGTGCACCTGGCGCGCTCCGCCTCCGGGCTGCAGCTCGCCGTCAAGGTGGTGCACCAGCAGTTCGCGGCGGACCCCGAGTTCAGGGCGCGTTTCCGGCAGGAGGTCGGGGCGGCCCGGCGGGTCAGCGGCGCCTTCACCGCGCCGGTCGTCGACGCCGACCCGGATGCCGAACAGCCGTGGATGGCCACCCTGTACGTACCCGGCCCCACGCTCGCCGACCAGGTGAAGCGGAACGGGCCGATGGCCCCCGCCGAACTGCGCAGGCTGACGGCGGGACTGGCCGAGGCGCTGCGCGACATCCATCGGGCCGGGGTGATCCACCGCGACCTCAAGCCGAGCAATGTGCTGCTCTCCGACTCCGGGCCCAAGGTCATCGACTTCGGGATCTCCCGGCCGTACGACAGCGATCTGCGCACCGAGACGGGAAAGTTGATCGGCTCGCCGCCGTACATGGCGCCCGAGCAGTTCCAGCGGCCGCGCGAAGTCGGGCCCGCCGCCGATGTGTTCGCCCTGGGGGCCGTGCTCGTCCACGCGGCGACCGGCCGGGGGCCCTTCGACTCGGGCAGCCCGTACATCGTGGCCTACCAGGTGGTGCACGACGAGGCCGATCTGGCGGGCGTGCCGACGGACCTGGCTCCTCTGATCGGGCAGTGCCTGACGAAGGACCCGGCCGGGCGGCCCACGCCGGACGAGATCATGACGACGCTGCGCCCGCCGTCGTACGACGCCACCGCGTTCATACCGTCGCAGCGGCGGCCGGTCTCCGGCTCGGCACCCTCCCCGGAGGCCGGGGCCGATGCCTCTTTTGACGCGGACACGCACGTGGGCGCGGGCGCGGCGGCGCGGGGCAGGGAGGCGGCCCCGGACGGCGGTGGCAAGCGGCGGTGGCTGGCGGCCACCGCGGCGCTGCTGGTCATGGGGGCCGGCGGGGTGTGGGCCGTCGGCACGGGAGCCGATTTCGGCGGGGCCGGTGAGCCGGGCGGTACGGGCGGGGCGAAGG
Source organism: Streptomyces sp. NPDC001880 (assembly GCF_053594575.1). NCBI lineage: Bacteria > Bacillati > Actinomycetota > Actinomycetes > Kitasatosporales > Streptomycetaceae > Streptomyces > Streptomyces sp. NPDC001880. The sequence goes on along the minus strand of NZ_JBSFET010000041.1, from coordinate 53,584 downwards.
GTTTTGCGGAGGAGTTCGCCCCGTGGCGGACGGCCCTGCGGACCACCGGTAAGGCGACACCGGCCTGTTCCCCGGCGGACGGCGCCGGGCAGGAGGCGTCCGACCGGGCCTCGGGGCTGTACTGCGCGGCGGAGGGTGTCGGTGTCACCCGGCTGGATCCCGCGGACGGCCGGGTGCTGTGGTCCCGGCGCGCCGCGGAGGACAGCCCGCCGGTCGGCGTGGTGTCGGTCTCCGGCGGTCTGGTGCACACGGCGGTGCCGGGCGGGAAGCTCCGGGCGTACGACCCCGCCAAGGGCGAGCAGGTCTGGGACGCGGACCTCTCCCCGTATCCGGGCACGCCCTTCGACGCGGGTGACGCGCTGTTGCTGGTCGCCGAGGACGGCACCACCGAGGCGCTCGACTCCGCGACCGGTGTCTCCCTCTGGCGGCATGCGCTCGCCGGGCACCGGCGCCCGGACTACGCGCTGTACGACGCCGGCACCGGGCTGGCCTACGCGTTCGAGCACTCCGCCTACGGATCCACCACCCTGGTCACGGCCGTCCGTGCCACGACGGGGCGCACGGCGTGGCAGCGGCGGCTGACGGGGATGCTGACCCCGGTGGGGACCTCGGGCGGTGCGCTCGTCATGACGTCGATGAACGGTGACGCACAGACCGTCGGGCTGGTCCGCTACGAACCGGAGGCACGGAACGTCGTACGGATGGCGCTGCCGTTCCGGATGAACGAACCGGAGGTCGTGCTGGGCGGGGACACCGCCTATCTGCTGGCGCACGGCGGGACGCTGGTCGCCGTCGACATCCGCCCCGCCGAGGGCGGCGAGACGGTCCGCTGGCAGCTGGAGACCGCCGCCGGGCGGACCTCCGCCCCCGTCCTCGGTGCCGGGAACCGGCTGTTTTTCTCGACGGCGGACGGGCGGCTGCTGGCCGTGGACACCGAGCACGGGAAGCTGCTGGGGCAGACGAGCCCACGGCTGCGGAACGGGAGACTCACGTACTCCTCGGCGCTGCCCGCGCCCGTCGCCGCCGGCCGGACTGTCTTCGGGACCGCGCCCGACGGGTCCGTGTTCGCCGTGGACGGACAGGACCCCGCCCGCTGGTGAGAGCGGGCGGGGTCCTCGTCGGTCGGCGGACTGATCAACCCAGCTTGGACACGTCGCGCACCGCGCCCCGGTCCGCGCTCGTCGCCATCGCCGCGTAGGCGCGCAGCGCCGCCGAGACCTTGCGCTCGCGGTCCTTCGGCGCGTAGACGCCGTTCAGCGCCGCGCGGCGGGTGGCCAGCTCGCCTTCGGGGACGAGGAGCTCGATCGAACGGTTCGGGATGTCGATCCGGATCCGGTCGCCGTCCTCGACCAGCGCGATCGCGCCGCCCGACGCGGCCTCCGGCGACGCGTGGCCGATGGACAGGCCCGACGTACCGCCGGAGAAGCGGCCGTCGGTCACCAGGGCGCAGCTCTTGCCGAGGCCGCGGCCCTTGAGGAAGGAGGTCGGGTAGAGCATCTCCTGCATGCCGGGGCCGCCGCGCGGGCCCTCGTAACGGATGACGACGACGTCGCCCTCCTTGATCTCCTTGCGGAGGATCTTGTCGACGGCCGCCTCCTGCGACTCGCAGACGACCGCCGGGCCCTCGAACGTCCAGATCGACTCGTCGACGCCCGCCGTCTTCACGACGCAGCCGTCCACGGCGAGGTTCCCCTTGAGGACAGCGAGGCCACCGTCCTTGGAGTAGGCGTGCGCCAGGTCGCGGATGCAGCCGCCCGCCGCGTCCAGGTCGAGGGTGTCCCAGCGCTCGGACTGCGAGAAGGCGGTCGCGGAACGGACGCAGCCGGGCGCCGCGTGCCACAGCTCGACGGCCTCCGGGGACGGGGAGCCGCCGCGGACGTCCCAGTTCTTCAGCCACTCGGCCAGGGAGTCGGAGTGGACCGAGTGCACGTCCTCGTCGAGCAGGCCGCCGCGGTGCAGCTCACCGAGGATGGCGGGGATGCCGCCGGCCCGGTGGACGTCCTCCATGTAGTACGTGCCGCCGGGGGCGACGTTGGGCGCGACCTTCGACAGGCAGGGGACGCGGCGCGAGACCGCGTCGATGTCGGCGAGGTCGTAGTCCAGCTCGGCCTCCTGGGCGGCGGCCAGCAGGTGCAGGATCGTGTTGGTGGAGCCGCCCATCGCGATGTCGAGCGCCATGGCGTTGTCGAACGCGGCGCGGGTGCCGACCGAGCGGGGCAGGACCGACGCGTCGTCCTGCTCGTAGTAGCGCCTGGTGATGTCGACGATCGTGCGGCCGGCCTCCTCGTACAGCGCCCTGCGAGCGGTGTGCGTGGCGAGGACCGTGCCGTTGCCGGGGAGGGAGAGGCCGAGCGCCTCGGTCAGGCAGTTCATCGAGTTGGCGGTGAACATGCCGGAACAGCTGCCGCAGGTGGGACAGGCATTCTCCTCGATGCGGAGGATGTCCTCGTCGGAGATGCTCTCGTCGACCGCGTCGCTGATCGCGTTGACCAGGTCGAGCTTGCGGACGGTGCCGTCGACGAGGGTGGCCTTGCCGGCCTCCATCGGGCCGCCGGAGACGAAGACCGTCGGAATGTTGAGGCGCATCGCGGCCATCAGCATGCCGGGGGTGATCTTGTCGCAGTTGGAGATGCAGATCAGCGCGTCCGCGCAGTGCGCCTCCGCCATGTACTCGACGGAGTCGGCGATCAGGTCGCGGGAGGGGAGGCTGTAGAGCATCCCGCCGTGGCCCATCGCGATGCCGTCGTCGACGGCGATGGTGTTGAACTCGCGGGGCACGGCGCCCGCGGCCTTGATGGCCTCGGAGACGATCCGGCCGACCGGGGCCAGGTGGGTGTGGCCGGGTACGAACTCGGTGAAGGAGTTGGCGACCGCGATGATCGGCTTGCCGATGTCCTCGCTCGCTACGCCCGAGGCCCGCATGAGGGCGCGGGCGCCCGCCATGTTGCGGCCATGAGTGACAGTGCGGGACCTCAGCTGGGGCATCGTCTCTCGCTCCTTCGACATCAAAGACTGCCTCCGAGCGTACGCCTCCGGCTCCAAGATCTGGACACAGTGTCCGAAATGCGGGATGAATTGCTCGGTGGATGGGCGGGTTGCCGGCGAGGTCTCAGGATTCCGTCAGGTAGCGCTGGAGCGTCGGCGCGACCATCTCGATGATCTTCTCGGGCTCGGCCGAGGCCAGTGGTTCCGCCCGGATCACATAGCGGAGCATCGCGATCCCGATCATGTGTGAAGCCGCCAGTTCAGCACGGAACGTGGCGTCCGGTACGTCGAGTGCCTCCGCGACGCGTTCCAGGAGCCGGCGCAGGACGAAGCCCCTGAGGACCTTCGCGGCCGCCTCGTGCGTCAGGGCGGACCGCATGACCGCCAGCAGAGGGGCCCTGGAGGCCGGGTTCTCCCATACGCCGATGAAGTAGCGGGCCAGCCGCTCCCCCAGGCCGTCCGTGCCGTCGCCGAGGACGGCCGGGATCACCAGGGCCGGCTCGAAGGAGAGCTCGATCGCGGCCGCGAAGACCTCGTCCTTCGTCCCGAAGTAGTGGTGGACCAGGGCGGAGTCGACGCCCGCCGCCTTGGCGATGCCCCGGACCGAGGTCTTGTCGTAGCCTCGCTCCGCGAATTCGGTGCGGGCCGCCTCCAGGATGCGGGTGCGCGCGTCGGGGCCGGTGGGGGTGGCGGTACGGGAGGGTCGGCCACGGCGCTTGGGGCCAGTGGGATCGCCGGGGCCTGTGGGGTCCGTGGGGCCATTGGGACCGGTGGGACCGCCAGGGCCTGTGGGGCCAGTGGGACCGCCAGGGCCGGTGGGGCCTGTGGAGCCCGTGGGATCGCCGGGGCCCGTGGGGCCCGTGCGGCCGGTGGGATCGCCAGGGCCGCCGGGGCCCGTGGGGTCGTCCGTCATGGGCGTGGTGCCCGGGTCGGGGACGACGCCAGGTGGAGCCGGGTAAAGGCCAGGGCCTCCGCCAGGTCGGCCTCGCGTTCGGCGGTGGACATGGCACGGCGGGTGTTGACCTCGATGACGACATGGCCGTCGAAGCCGCTACGGGCCAGATGCTCCAGCAGTTCGGCACAGGGCTGGTCGCCCCGGCCGGGCACCAGGTGTTCGTCCTTGTTGGAGCCCTTGCCGTCGGCGAGGTGGATGTGGGCGAGCCGGTCGCCCATCCGCTCGACCATCGCCATGCCGTCGGTGCGAGCCGTCGCGGTGTGCGAGAGGTCCACGGTGAAGTGGCGGTAGTCGCCGTTGGTGACGTCCCAGTCGGGGGCGTACGCAAGCATCTCGCGGTCCCGGTAACGCCAGGGGTACATGTTCTCGACGGCGAACCGCACATCGGTCTCGTCCGCCATGCGCCAGATTCCGGTGACGAAGTCCCGGGCGTAATTGCGCTGCCAACGGAACGGCGGATGGACGACCACGGTCGTCGCCCCGAGCTTCTCCGCCGCGGCACGGGCCCGCTGGAGCTTCACCCACGGATCGGTGGACCAGACCCGTTGCGTGATCAGCAGACAGGGCGCGTGGACGGCCAGGATCGGCACCCGGTGGTAGTCGGAGAGCCGCCGCAGTGCCTCGATGTCCTGGCTGACGGGGTCGGTCCACACCATGACCTCGACGCCGTCGTAGCCGAGGCGCGCGGCGATCTCGAAGGCCGTCGCCGTCGACTCCGGGTAGACCGAAGCCGTCGACAGGGCGACCTTCGCATCCGGGATGCGCACCACTGGTTCTGCCACTGGGACAGCGTACGGGCAGTGGTCCGCCGCTCCGAAGGGTCCCGGCGGAAAGTGAGCAGTGCCATGACGGGGCTTCGGCCGTCCGGCGGCGCGCCGCGCCCCGCGCTCAGCCCAGCGCGGTCCGCTCCGCCGGCAGGTGGTCCAGGCGGCGCAGGATGATGCCCTCGCGCAGCGCCCAGGGGCAGATCTCCAGCTCGTCGACCCCGAACAGATCCATCGCTCCCTCCGCGACCAGCGCCCCGGCGAGCAGCTGCTGGGCCCGGCCCTCGGAGACGCCGGGCAGACCGCCCCGCTGCTCGGTGGTCATCGTCGCCAGCTTCGGCACCCACTCCTCCAGCGCCTTGCGGGTGAGGCCGCGCTGCACGTAGAGGCCCTCGGCGGAGCGCGCGGCGCCCGCGATCCTGGCGAGCTGCTTGAAGGTCTTGGACGTGGCCACGACGTGGTCCGGGCGCCCGAGGCGGGTGAACTCGCCGACGCTGCGGGCGATCCTGGCCCGGGCATGGCGACGCAGCGCCTTCACCTGCGCCGGGTCCGGCGGGTCGCCCGGCAGCCAGCCCGCGGTGAGCCGGCCGGCCCCGAGCGGCAGCGACACCGCGGCGTCCGGCTCCTCGTCCATCCCGTACGCGATCTCCAGCGAACCGCCCCCGATGTCCAGGACCAGCAGCCGCCCCGCCGACCAGCCGAACCAGCGGCGCGCGGCGAGGAAGGTGAGCCGGGCCTCCTCCGCACCGCTGAGGACGGTGAGATCGATGCCCGTCTCGTCCCGCACCCGGGCCAGCACCTGATCGGCGTTGCTCGCCTCCCGCACCGCGGACGTGGCGAACGGCAGAACGTCCTCGCACCCCTTGTCCTCGGCGGCCTGGAGCGCCTCGGTGATCGTCGCCACGAGCCGGTCCACACCGCCGGGGCCGATCGCCCCGTCCTCGTCGAGCAGTTCGGCCAGGCGCAGCTCCGCCTTGTGCGAGTGCGCGGGCAGCGGGCGCGCGCCGGGGTGTGCGTCCACCACCAGCAGATGCACCGTGTTCGAACCCACGTCGAGGACTCCGAGTCTCATACCCGGAACGCTACCGGGAGCGCAGACTCGGGCCGACCGGCAGGTGGGGGCGGCGTCGCGGGGCCGGGCACGCGCATCTGCCGCGTTTTCGCCGATCGACAACGCTGCTTCCCCGAGCTCTCGGCCGCGTTCGAGCAGGGGAGACCCCGCCCGCCTCGATCCTCCGCCTCGCAGCCGCACGCACCCGGCCCCGCTCCTTCTCCCACCCTCCACCGGCCGGTCGGTCTTACTCTTGGCCCGTGCCAAAGACGAAAAAGGCGAAGCCGGGCAAAAACACGAAGAAGCAGAGAACGAAGCAGGAGATGCAGCAACAGGAAGTGAACGGACCGAACCGGTCCGAAGACGAGACGGGGATCGACTTCGCGCGCGCCTGGGTCGAATTCCCGGACCCCGCGGACGACGAGCAGATCTTCCGCTGCGACCTGACCTGGCTGACCTCCAGGTGGACCTGCATCTTCGGCAGCGGCTGCCAGGGGATCCAGGCAGGCCGTGCGGACGACGGGTGCTGCACGCTGGGCGCGCACTTCTCGGACGAGGACGACGAGAAGCGGGTGGCGGACCATGTCGATCGGCTGACCCCGGAGCTGTGGCAGTTCCACGACGTCGGCACCAGGACGGGCTGGGTCGAGGTCGACGAGGACGGGGAACGCCAGACGCGGCGCTGGAAGGGTTCGTGCATCTTCCAGAACCGGCCCGGATTCGCGGCGGGCGCGGGCTGCTCCCTGCACATCCTGGCGCTGCGGGAGGGCCGGGAGCCCCTGGAGACCAAGCCGGACGTCTGCTGGCAGCTACCGATCCGGCGTACGTACGACTGGATCGACCGGCCCGACGACACACGGGTGCTCCAGGTGTCGATCGGCGAGTACGACCGCAGGGGCTGGGGCCCCGGTGGCCACGATCTGCACTGGTGGTGCACCTCGGCGACCTCGGCGCACGGGGCCGGGGAGCCGGTCTATGTCTCGTACCGGCCCGAGCTCACCGAGATGATGGGCAAGGAGGCGTACGAGCGGCTCGCCGAGCTGTGCGAGCAACGGCTGTCCTCGCTGCTGCCGATGGCACCGCACCCGGCGGACCCGGTCGATCCGGCGTGACGGCCGGGAGGTGAGGCCCTGTCGCCGGACGCCGCGCGGCAGAGGGCGGTTCGACGACAGGGGCCCGGCCGCGGCCCGCCCGCTTCAGCCCGTCGGAGTCGTGCCCGGCCCCGGGTCGGCGGGGCTCGTGGAGCCGGACGGGTCCGGTGACGGCGACGGGTGGCCGGTCGGGCCCGGGTCCGTCGGCGTGGGATCGCTCGGCCCGGGGGTCGGGTCGGTGGACGGTGAGGACGTGGGCGGCTCCGAAGGGCCGGGGGTGGCGGAGGGTTCCGCCGGGTGTCCCGGGCCGCCGGGCACGGGCGGTGTCGTCCCGTGCCCCCGGATCACCACCGCCGAACCCGACGGGGCGAGGGCGATGCGCGCGCTCCACGGGGCGGCCGGTTCCCGCCGGCGGTCCACCAGGACGTGGACCGTGACGCTCTCGCCCGCGGCGAGCGTGCCCGAGTAGCGGCTCAGCCCCACCCAGGACGCGTCCGCGCGGGCCGACCAGGCGACGGGCGCGCCGCCCGACGCGGTCAGCCGGATCAGGGTCCTGCCGCCCCGGGAGCGGGTCTCGACGGTGAGCCCGCCGACGCCGTTCCGGCCCGGACCCGTGCTGATCACCTCCGCCGAGACGTCCGGGGCGCGGCCGTCCTCGAAGCGGGCGCCGGGCTGGGGGCGGGCGTTGCCCGCGTTCTCGTAGTGGCCGTCCGAGGTGCCGCCGGGGCCGTGCCGGGCATCGCTCTCGGTGGCGGTGACCGACGAACCCTCGTGGCCCTCGCCGGTCTGCGGTGCGCCGCGGTAGGCGGTCCACAGCGCGATCACGGGGGCGGCGACGACCGTCGCCACCACCGTCGTCGTGACGACCCTGGCCCGCAGCCGGTCCCGGCGCGCGGCATGGTCCTTCGGGTCCATGGGGAAGCCCGCCCGGTCGAAGCGCGGGCCGCCGGAGCGGTTGCGCTGGGCGTGGACCATCGCGACGTACGCCGAGGGCCGGGGCGCCTCGACGACCGGCAGCGCGGCGGCCGGGGTGACCGCGGCACCGGGCCACGGGCCGTCGGCACCGGCCCGTTCGGCGGCCCGGCGGCAGCGGGGGCAGTCGTCGACGTGGCGGACGAGTTCGCGGCGCAGGACGGCGGAGAGCAGGACGCCGTGTTCGCCGGTGAGCCGGGCGACGGTGGAGCAGTTGCCGGTCTCGACGACGGCGAGGGCGGCGCGGGTGCGTTCCACCTCGCAGGCCGCGGCGGCCAGGAGCTCACGGGCGGCCGCCGGTTCGAGGCCCAGGACGGAGGCGACGGCACGTGGGGGGAGGTGGTGGCGCACGGCGAGTTCGAGCGCTTCGCGCTGCTCGGGGGTGGTGCCGGCGGCCTCGGGCCAGGCCAGCTGAGCGAGTTCACGGCGGTGCGCCTCGGCGGCGGCCTCGGTCTCGGGGGCGCGGGAGGGGCCTGCGGGGGCGCCGCCCGGCGTGAACGCGGCGGTGGCGGGGGCCTTCGCGGCGACGACAGGGGGCGTACGCCGTCCCGCGCGCGCCCCCTGGGCGGCCACGGCGCCCGGCTGCTTGCCCGGAGGCCCGCCCGCCCGCTTCGTCTCCTGCTTCGGGGAGAGCGTGCGCAGTTGCTTCCCGGCCTTGCGCCGGCGCGCCCGGCGGCCCTGCCTCTGCTCGGCGAGCTTGCGCAGGCACATCCATCTGGCCAGCGCGTACAGCCAGGATTTACGTTCCTCCTCGCCCGCCGGGCACCGGCCGTCCTGCCGTTCCGCGATCGCGAGTACACCGCCGAGCGCCTCGGTGGCGGCGTCGTGGTCGCAGAGCACGGAGAGGCAGTAGGTGAACAGGCCGTCGAGATGGGGCTCGTAACGGGCGGGTGGTCGACGCGGCGAGGGGTGCGCCGAGAGACAGGGCGCACTGCGCCGCGACCGGTGTGCGCCGGTGGTGTGTGTGGGGGGCTCCAGACCGCTGCTCGTCACCGTGCGACCGTAGGCAGCACAGGGCACACTTTTAGCGCCTCTTCAGCACTTTTAATCCTTCCGGGTGAACGTATCCCTCAAAAGGGGACAGGAATTCCCCATTCCGCCGCAAGTGCCCGCCGTTCCGCGCCGCAAGCGCCCGCCGTTCCGCCGGAGGCGCCGCACCCTCGGAGGGCGCGCGTCCCCGCAGCCGGACCGCGCCCGGCGGCGTTGTCGTACCCCACCTATACGGTTGCGCCATGGCTGCCCGTACGAAAACCGCGAAGGACCGGCCGTCCTACCGCTGCACCGAGTGCGGCTGGACGACCGCCAAGTGGCTCGGTCGCTGCCCCGAATGCCAGGCGTGGGGGACCGTCGAGGAGTTTGGCGGCGCCCCCGCCGTGCGGACCACCGCGGCCGGCCGGGTCAGTGCCGCCGCGCTCCCCATCGGCCAGGTCGACAGCCGGCAGGCCACCGCCCGGTCGACCGGCGTCGGTGAGCTGGACCGGGTGCTCGGCGGCGGTCTCGTCCCGGGCGCCGTCGTGCTCCTCGCGGGCGAGCCGGGGGTCGGCAAGTCGACGCTGCTGCTGGACGTCGCCGCCAAGGCGGCGAGCGACGACCACCGCACGCTCTACGTCACCGCCGAGGAGTCCGCGAGCCAGGTGCGGCTGCGCGCCGACCGGATCCGGGCGATCAACGACCATCTCTACCTCGCCGCCGAGACCGACCTGTCCGCGGTCCTCGGCCATCTGGACGCCGTCAAGCCCTCGCTCCTCATCCTCGACTCCGTGCAGACCGTCGCCTCGCCCGAGATCGACGGGGCGCCGGGCGGCATGGCCCAGGTCCGGGAGGTAGCCGGGGCCCTCATCCGGGCCTCCAAGGAGCGCGGCATGTCCACGCTCCTGGTCGGCCATGTCACCAAGGAGGGGGCGATCGCCGGGCCGCGGCTGCTGGAGCATCTCGTCGACGTGGTGCTGTCCTTCGAGGGCGACCGCCACGCCCGCCTGCGGCTCGTACGGGGCGTCAAGAACAGGTACGGCGCGACCGACGAGGTCGGCTGCTTCGAGCTGCACGACGAGGGCATCACCGGCCTCGCCGACCCCTCCGGCCTCTTCCTCACCCGGCGCGACGAGCCCGTGCCCGGTACCTGCCTGACCGTCACCCTGGAGGGCAAGCGGCCGCTCGTCGCCGAGGTACAGGCACTGACGGTCGATTCCCAGATCCCTTCGCCCCGGCGCACCACCTCGGGGCTGGAGACGTCCCGGGTGTCGATGATGCTCGCGGTCCTGGAGCAGCGCGGCCGGATCAGCTCGCTGGGCAAGCGCGACATCTACAGCGCGACGGTCGGCGGTGTGAAGCTCTCCGAACCCGCCGCGGACCTCGCGGTCGCGCTGGCCCTGGCCAGTGCCGCGAGCGACACCCCCCTGCCCAAGAACCTGGTGGCGATCGGCGAAGTGGGCCTCGCGGGCGAGGTCAGAAGGGTCACGGGGGTCCAGCGCAGGCTGGCCGAGGCGCACCGTCTGGGCTTCACACACGCGCTGGTCCCGACCGACCCGGGGAAGGTCCCGGCCGGTATGAAGGTCACAGAAGTCGCCAACATGGGCGATGCGCTGAGAGTCCTCCCGCGCCGGTCTCGCGCACAGGCCCCTCAGGAGGAGAGCGCACGCCGGTAGACTTTGCCCTGGTCTCGCCCGTCCGTACGAACGGTACGAGGGACGTAAGGGCACCGCAAACCTGTGACCGGAGGAGTGCAGTGGCAGCCAACGACCGGGCAGCATCGCCCGGAAAGTCCGGCCAAGGCACCGGTAACGAGGCGCTCATGCGCGCCTCGCTGAGCGCCGTGGCGCCCGGAATGGCGCTGCGGGACGGCCTGGAGCGCATCCTCCGCGGCAACACCGGCGGGCTGATCGTGCTCGGCATGGACAAGACCGTCGAGTCGATGTGCACCGGCGGATTCGTGCTGGACGTGGAGTTCACCGCGACGCGCCTGCGCGAGCTGGCCAAGCTCGACGGCGCGCTGATCCTCGACAAGGACATGACCAAGATCCTGCGCGCCGGCGTGCAGCTGGTGCCGGATGCCTCCATCCCCACCGAGGAGACCGGCACCCGTCACCGCACGGCGGACCGGGTCTCCAAGCAGTGCAATTTCCCGGTCGTCTCGGTCTCGCAGTCGATGCGCCTGATCGCGCTCTACGTGGACGGGGAGCGCCGGGTCCTGGAGGAGTCCGCCGCGATCCTCTCCCGCGCCAATCAGGCCCTCGCCACCCTGGAGCGGTACAAGCTCCGGCTGGACGAGGTCGCGGGCACGCTCTCCGCTCTGGAGATCGAGGACCTGGTGACGGTCCGGGATGTCACGGCCGTCGCCCAGCGGCTGGAGATGGTCCGCCGGATCGCGACCGAGATCGCGGAGTACGTGGTCGAGCTCGGCACCGACGGCCGGCTTCTCTCGCTCCAGCTCGACGAGTTGATCGCGGGCGTCGAGCCGGAGCGCGAGCTGGTCGTGCGCGACTATGTGCCGCAGCCGACCGCGAAGCGGTCCCGTACGGTCGCCGAGGCGCTGACCGAGCTGGACTCGCTCTCCCACACCGAGCTGCTCGAACTCCCGGTCGTGGCGCGGGCCCTGGGCTACAGCGGCTCGCCCGAGACGCTCGACTCGGCGGTCTCGCCGCGCGGCTTCCGGCTGCTGGCGAAGGTGCCGCGGCTGCCCGGGGCGATCATCGACCGGCTGGTGGAGCACTTCGGCGGTCTGCAGAAGCTGCTCGCCGCCAGCGTGGACGACCTCCAGACGGTGGACGGCGTCGGCGAGGCGCGGGCCCGCAGCGTGCGCGAGGGCCTGTCACGGCTGGCCGAGTCGTCGATCCTCGAACGGTACGTGTAGGGGCGGTTCGAAGCCGCAGCGTGGCCGGGGCCCGGGAGACCGGACCACGTCGCGTTCTGCGGTCCCGCCCCGGCGCGCGCTCAGTCCTTCGCAAGGACGAACGAGGCGCGCTGCACCGGCTCGCCCGGCGCCTTCGCCTCGACCAGATACGTACCGGGGCCCACCGCCCCCGCGGGCGGCGTCGCGCACTGCGGGGAGCTCTTCCTGCGGTCCCACTCCACGGTGTGCGCGACGGTCTCGCCCGCCGGGACCTTCAGCAGCAGGACGCCCGCGTCGCGCGGGCAGTCCTTGGAGGACCACACCTGATTGTCCTCGCCGCCGGCCTCGGTGATGGTGAGCACCGCGCTCTTCGGTCCGAGGTCGGCCTTGCAGGTGGTGGCCGAGGTGTTCTTGACGACCAGCTTGAACTCCGGCTTCTCGCCGGGGCTGTAGGTGAGCTCCGTACTCAGGCTCAGGTGCAGTGCCGCGGGAGTGCAGTCGGGGAGCGGGGAGGAAGCCGGGACCTGCTGGCCGGCCGTCCAGCCGCTGCCGTTCGCGCCGCCGGCTCCGGTGTCCGCTGCGCCGCCGGCGTCCGTACCGCCGCCGCCCGTTCCGCCTCCGGAGCCCGCGCCCGTACCGTCGCCGTCCCCGCCTGAGCCGTCCGACTCGTCGCGCCCGCCGGGCTGTTGGCTGATGGCCGGGCCCGAACCCTCGGGACCCGGGGTGATCTCGCGCGCGGGGCCGGACCCGGCGGGCCGGGAGTCGTCCTTGGTCTTCTTGTCCCCGCCCGAGGTGACGACCCATACGATCAGCAGCGCGAGCAGCGCGACGAGTGACGCCGCTACCGCCCTCCGTCGCCAGTAGATGGCGGAGGGAAGCGGACCGATCGGATTACGCAAAGATCCCACGGCCCAAACTCTACGAGAGATCGGCGCCGACTCCCGCCCCACCCGCCGCCCCGGCATCAAGTTTTGCGGATCATCATCTCGGACGGCCCGTTCCGGTCCCGCACCGCGACCGAGTCGACCACCGGGCATCGCCCGGATGAACTCCCGGTTTCATTCACTACCCTCTGTCGGATGGATAGCTCAGTTACGGCCCCGCTCTACCGGGACATCACCGACTTCGCGCATGACATGCCGTCATGGGTGCAACATCTGGCCGAGATATGGACGGAGCTCGGGCTCCTGGTCTTCGGTGTCCTGTTCATCACCGGGTGGTGGCGGGCCCGGAGCCAGGGCGACGGCGCCCTGGCGCTGGCGGTTCTCGCGCCCGTCGCGACGGCCTTCGGCTACGTGGCCAGCGAGGTGCTCAAGTCGGTGGTGGACGAGGAGCGCCCGTGCAGGTCGGTGGCCGACGCCGCGGCCTCGCTGGTGACCTGCCCGCCGCCCGGCGACTGGTCCTTCCCCAGCAACCACTCCGCGATCGCCGGCGCGGCGGCCGTCGCCCTGGCGATCGCCAGGCCCCGGCTGGCCTGGCTCACGGTGCCGCTGGCGCTGCTGATGGCCTTCTCCCGGGTCTTCGTCGGTGTGCACTATCCGCATGACGTGGCGGTCGGGCTGCTGCTCGGCGCCGCGGTCTCGGCCCTGGTCGTCGCCGTACTGCGCGGCCCGGCACAGTCGCTCGCCCGCACGGTACGCAGCAGTGGGGCGCCGGTGGCGGCCTGGGCCTCGGGGCCGGGCGCGCCCCCGGCCGGCCGCTCCCGCCGACGGGCCAGGCGGCGCTGACGGCCCCGGAGGAACGCGACCGGCCCCCTTGGGCCGGTTGCCGGACCACCGGGGCGCGGACGGGTGGCATTATCACCCCAAGGGCCCCCAGGAGGAGCGACACCACCGTACGCGGAACCATCGTCTGTCCTTCCGTGCCAGGATCGACGGTGCGATGACTGCCATGACTGCGACACAGACGCCCCCCGCCTCCCTCCACTCTCCCGTCATCGGGTGGTTCGACCAGCACGCCCGCGATCTGCCCTGGCGCCGCCCCGAAGCGGGCGCCTGGGGTGTGATGGTGAGCGAGTTCATGCTGCAGCAGACCCCCGTGAGCCGGGTCCTCCCGGTGTACGAAGAGTGGCTCGCCCGCTGGCCCCGCCCCGCCGACCTGGCCGCCGAACCGCCCGGCGAGGCGGTCCGCGCCTGGGGCCGGCTCGGCTACCCCCGCCGGGCTCTCCGCCTGCACGGGGCCGCGCAGGCCATAACGGAACGACACGGCGGCGACGTACCGAGCGAGCACGCCCAGCTGCTCGCCCTGCCCGGGATCGGCGAGTACACCGCGGCGGCCGTGGCCTCGTTCGCGTACGGACAGCGGCATGCCGTGCTCGACACCAACGTCCGCCGGGTGTTCGCCCGCGCCGCGACCGGGATCCAGTACCCGCCGAACGCGACCACCGCCGCCGAGCGCAAGCTCGCCCGCGCGCTGCTCCCCGACGAGGACGAGCGGGCGGCCCGCTGGGCCGCCGCGACGATGGAGCTCGGAGCCCTCGTCTGCACCGCGAAGAACGAGGACTGCGACCGCTGCCCGATCGCCGGACAGTGCGCCTGGCGACTGGCCGGGAAGCCCGCCCACCAGGGGCCCCCGCGGCGCGGTCAGACCTATGCCGGCACGGACCGGCAGGTGCGCGGCCGGCTGCTCGCCGTGTTGCGCGAGGCGACGACGCCGGTGCCGCAGTCGGCGCTGGACGCGGTGTGGGACGAGCCGGTGCAACGAGCCCGCGCACTGGACGGCCTGGTCGCCGACGGCCTGGTCGAACCGCTGGCCGGCGGCCAGTACCGGCTGCCGCTGAGCTGAGCTCCGTACCACCGGCGCCGCTCCCCCGCTGTTACACAACCGATGGACAGCCGTGCGTCGGCGTATGGCTGCTCCGCACAACCCCGTGACAACAGCTCCGTAGCGTCTTCTCCGTCAGCCGGACCGAACGATGGCTGACGGCGGAACCACGGGGATCCACGGGGACGGAGGCGGTTGGAATGGCGCACGGCGAGGTGCTCGCATTCGAGGACTACGTACGCACTCGGCACGACGCGCTGCTGCGCAGCGCGCGGCGGCTGGTCCCCGACCCCGTGGACGCGCAGGACCTGCTCCAGACCGCGCTGGCCCGTACGTACGGCCGCTGGGACGGCATCGCCGACAAGTCCCTGGCCGATGCCTATCTGCGCCGCGTCATGATCAACACCCGTACCGAGTGGTGGCGGGCCCGGAAGCTGGACGAGGTCCCCACCGAGCAGCTGCCCGACGCGAGCGTCGAGGACGGCACCGAGCAGCGCGCCGACCGCGCCCTGCTGATGGATGTGCTGGGCGTACTGGCTCCCAAGCAGCGCAGCGTCGTCGTGCTGCGACACTGGGAGCAGATGAGCACGGAGGAGACGGCTGCGGCGCTCGGTATGTCGGCCGGTACGGTGAAGAGCACGCTGCACCGTGCACTGGCACGGCTGCGCCAGGAGCTGGAGAGCCGTGAGGCGGTGAGCAGCGAGGCCCGGCTCCGTGAGGAGCAGGACCTGGCGGTCGGCCGCGCTCCGGTGCGGGCGCGGATGGGCAGGCATACGGACGAACGGGGGCGGGAGCGTTGCGCGGCCTGACAGCCAGCGACGGCGACGGCGGGGACCGTGGCGGTGGCAGAAGAAGGGACGGTGGCCGTGCGGCCACCGTCGGACGTGGCCGGGTCCTGACCGGCTGGGCGGCGAGCGCCACGACCCTGGTCGGCCTCGCCGCCTTCGGGCTGCTCGCCGTCGGCTGCTCGACCGGTGGTACCGGCACCCGCGACGAGGGCCCGGCCGGCACCCAGCCCGTGGCCCAGGTCACGCCCAGCGACGGGCCGTCCTCCTCCGCGAAGCCCGCCGCGCGGATCGATCCCGTGACGCTGCTCAAGCGCGACCCCAAGGTCAGCGAGCGGGTCAGAACGGATCTGAAGCCCTGCACCGGCTCCGAGTACCCGGTGGACACCTCCTACGGCGCCATGACCGGCGGGCCCTCGCCCGATGTGGTGGTGAACGTGATGACCTGCGGCGACTCGGTGGGCGTCGGCACCTATGTGTACCGCCCGCGGACCAACGGCACGTACGCGAACGTGTTCACCGTCGAGCAGCCCGCGGTCTACGGCACCATCGACCGCGGTGATCTGGTGGTGACGACCCAGGTGTACGAGAAGAGGGACTCGGTCGCGTACCCCTCCGGCGAGGAAGTGATCACCTACCGCTGGGCGGGCAACCGGTTCAACGAGCACGACCGGGTGCACAACGACTTCAACCGAGCCGTCGGCAGCGGCGGAGCGACTCTTCCGGGAGCCGCCGAACCGGCGGGGAGCTGAGAGCAGTCTGATGGCCGAGACCCACGTCCTGTTCGTCGAGGACGACGACGTCATCCGCGAGGCCACCCAGTTGGCGCTGGAGCGCGCCGGCTTCGTGGTCACCGCGATGCCCGACGGCATGTCGGGCCTCGACGCCTTCCGGGCCGACCGCCCCGACATCGCCCTGCTCGACGTGATGGTGCCGGGGCTCGACGGAGTCAGCCTCTGCCGTCATATCCGCGACGAGTCGACGGTGCCCGTGATCATGCTGTCGGCCCGCGCGGACTCGATCGATGTGGTGCTCGGCCTGGAGGCCGGCGCGGACGACTACGTCACCAAGCCCTTCGACGGGGCGGTCCTGGTCGCCCGGATCCGCGCCGTGCTGCGCCGCTTCGGCCACGCCTCGGGCAGGCAGGGCAGCGGGGAGCCGGAGCCACAGCCCGTCGACGGGGTGCTGGTCTTCGGCGATCTGGAGGTCGACACCGAGGGCATGGCGGTCCACCGCGGCGGCGAGCGGGTGGCGCTGACCCCGACCGAGATGCGGCTGCTGCTGGAGTTCTCCGCGGCGCCCGGCACGGTGCTCTCCCGCGACAAGCTCCTGGAGCGGGTCTGGGAATACGGATGGGGCGGTGACACCCGGGTCGTGGATGTCCATGTGCAGCGACTGCGCACCAAGATCGGCCAGGAACGGATCGAGACGGTCCGCGGCTTCGGCTACAAACTCACGCCGTGAAGCGGCCGGCCCTGCGGACCGGAGTCCGCTGGAAGATCAGCATCGCGATCGCGGCGGTCGGCGCGCTGACCGCGGTCGCGCTCAGCTTCGTCGTCCACAACGCGGCCCGGGTCTCGATGCTGGAGAACGCCCGCGAGGTCCAGCTGGAGCGGCTGACGCACGCACAGCTGCTGTACGAGGCGACGAAGACGAAGAAGGCCGACCCCCGGTTCGGCGCCAAGCTCAACGACCCGACCATGCCGCGCAGCCTGCGCGCGGAGACCTCCAGGAACCGGCGCGCCACCCATGTCGAGGTGACCAGCAAGGGGGTGCCCGATGTGTGGGCGGCCGTGCCGGTCGGCCATGGCGACGTGCTCTCGCTGCACACCCGGTTCGCGGGCCGCAACTCCACGATCATGCGCGATCTCGACCGGGCGCTGATCATCGGCTCGGTCTCGGTGGTGTTCGGCGGCTGTGCGCTGGGCGTGCTGATCGGCGGGCAGCTGTCGCGCCGGCTGCGCAAGGCGGCGGCCGCGGCGGGCCGGGTCGCACAGGGCAATACGGATGTACGGGTCGGGGAGGCCGTGGGCGGTGTCGTCCGGGACGAGACCGATGAGCTGGCCGGTGCGGTGGACGCGCTGACGGACGCGTTGAACGCGCGGATCGAGGCGGAGCGGCGGGTCACCGCGGACATCGCGCACGAGCTGCGTACGCCGGTGACCGGTCTGCTGACGGCGGCCGAGCTGCTGCCGCCCGGCCGCCCCACCGAGCTGGTACGGGACCGGGCGCAGGCGATGCGCACGCTCGTCGAGGACGTGCTGGAGGTGGCCCGGCTGGACAGTGCGTCGGAGCGGGCCGAGCTCCAGGAGATCGCGCTGGGGGAGTTCGTCAGCCGACGGGTCGCGCTGCTGGACCCGGACGTGCGGGTGCGGGTGGTGCACGAGTCCTGGGTCAACACCGATCCGCGCCGGCTGGAGCGCATCCTCGGCAATCTGCTGGGCAACGCCGCCAAGCACGGCGCGACCCCGGTGGAGGTCACGGTCGAGGGCCGGGTGGTCCGGATCCGCGATCACGGTGCCGGGTTCCCGGCGGCGCTGCTGCGCGAGGGGCCGAGCCGCTTCCGTACCGGAAGCAGTGACCGGGCCGGGCGCGGGCACGGTCTCGGGCTGACGATCGCGGCCGGTCAGGCGCGGGTTCTCGGGGCCCGGCTGACCTTCCGCAACGCGGCGCCGGACGGGGCGGCGCCGGGCACGGGCGGGGCGATCGCGGTGTTGTGGCTGCCCGAGCACGCGCCGACGAACACCGGCAGCTTCCCGATGCTCCAGGTGTCCGAGCCGCGTGGCCCGGACAGCGACGAGGCACAGGGCGCGAAGGCCGGCCGCAAAGGCTCCGGCAGCTGAACCGGAGCGGCAGGTTGATGTAGAAGCTCCAACGCCGGCCGAGGTGGTCGGTGATGGTGCCGCCGACCAGCGGTCCGCCGATCATGGCGATGGCCATGACACCGGCCTCGGGGTGACCATCAAGGAGCGCGTCGTAGCCCTGGTCGATCTGCTCCAGGAACCCGGCGCCTCACCGGCCGACCATGTGCGCTGCTCCACCGCGCTCTTCGCGACGCACGCGGGCATGTTCGCCCTCAAGGACCTCGAAGGCGACCCCGAGGAGAAGCGCAAGGCCGTCCTCGAAGTCGCCTTCGAACTGGTCACCCGGGCACACGGCCAGGAGTCCGCGCAGTAGTGGAGCCGTCCCGGCCGGATCGGACCCCGTCGGCTCGGACCCGGTCGGATCGGTCACGGCCGGATCAGACGTGCACGCCCTTGTTGTTCAGGAAGCTGACCGGGTTGACCGCGGAGCCGTAGTCGGCGGTGTGCCGGATCTCGAAGTGCAGGTGCGGGCCGCTGGAGTTGCCGGTGTTGCCGGAGAGCGCGATCTTCTCGCCCGTCTCCACGGCCTCGCCGATCCGCACATCGATCTCCGACAGGTGGGCGTACTGCGAGTACGTACCGTTGGCGTGCTTGATCACGACAGCGTTGCCGTACGCGGGACCGTCGCCGCCGCCGTTGGGGCCGGCCTTCACGACGACGCCGGAGTGCGCGGCCTCGACCTTGGTGCCGATCGGCACGGCGAAGTCCTGGCCGGAGTGCTTGTGGGCCCAGCGGCTGCCGTCGTTGCCGAAGCTCGCGCTCAGCTCGTAGCGGCTCACCGGGGTCTCCCAGCCGTGGGCTTTCTTCAGCGCGGCCTTCTTCGCCGCGGCCGCCTTCTTGCTCGCCGCCGCCTTCTCGGCCGCGGCCTTCTCGGCGGCCTTGCCCTGTGCGGCCGCCTGCTGGGCGACCGATTCGGCCGTGCCGTTGTCGATCAGGGGCATGGAATTCGGGGCACCCGCCGAGTCGGCCGCGAACGCAGCACCCGCACCGAGAACCATCGACGCCCCCAGGCCGGCTGCCACGACGGCGCCACGGACACGGGACACGGACGGGCGGCGGGAGCGCTGGAACGAAACGCGCTTCGACATAAGCGGAGAACCTCCGAAGACGACTGGACCCGGCGCTCCGGCCGGGCTGGCCGTTCCTTGGTAACCCGCACTCCACCTATTGCCCAAACACCTCATCTACGAACAAAAGCCGTATCCGACACCCCGGGAATTCACAGCCGCAGGTTTGAAACGAGCCACGCCCGAACCCATCGAAACTCTGGTTCCGGACGGGTTTGACCCCAGCTCCAAACTGCTCGAAACGGATATATCCCAGCGATTCGGCCCTCTGCCCCTCCTGCTCCGAAAGCCCCGTCCACCGCAGGGCCGAAGACCCCCGCAGCGATCACGACGCCCTCTCCTACCGTTCCTAGTAGGCCCAGAACGGGCTGTGCGCCTTGTCACCACCGGTGGGCCCGAAGGCTGTCCGTTTCGGGACCTTCGACCTGCCCTTAGGCTGGCGCAACGACCGCCAGCTCGACCCGGGGGAACAGGCCATGGCCAGCGACACCACAGACACCGGCGACATGGACGGCATCGAGCTCGCCGATGCCGTCGAATCGATCCGCAACCAGCTCGTCGAAGCCGCCGGCCGCGCCACCGGCCGCCCCGTGGCCTTCGAGGTCGGTGACATCCAGATGGAGTTCACCCTCGAACTCCGCAAGGAGGTCAAGGGCGGCGGCAAGGTCAAGGCCTGGGTGGTCGAGGCGGGCACCGACGCCTCCCGCGCGACCAGCCGCACGCACAAGGTCGCCTTCACACTGAAACCGCGCGACGCCGCGACCGGAGGGCCGTGGCAGATCGGCCACGGAGACCAGGGCAGCACCGCGCACTTCGGCCAGAGGGGCCAGGGCAGCGCCACACACACCGGCCACGGAAACCAAGGCAGCGCCACACACACCGGCCACGGGGCGGCGCAGCCGTGAGCACCGCGCCGCCCACCGCACCCGCGGCGCGTACGGTCGTCGTCCTGGGCGCCGGAACCGTCCAGGGCAGCGGCGCCCTGCTCACCGACCGTCTCGTGCTGACCTGCGCCCATGTGGTCAGGGGCGGCAGCCGGGCCACCGTCGCCCACCCCGGGCGGGCGGACCACGCGACGGCGACGGTCGCCTGGATCGACCACGACCTCGACGCCGCCCTCCTGCTGACCACCGACCCGGTCCTCCCCGTCTCTCCGGTGCGGCTCGGCGTCCTCCACACCGGGCAGGCGGTCTCCGGCTGCGAGATCACCGGCTTCCCCGACATCCAGCGGTACGGCCCCGAGCGGCATCTGGAGGCCGACCAGTACACGGCCACCGCCCTGCCGATGGCCGGACACCTGCGCGGACTCCTGGTCTGCGAGCTGGACGGCCCGCCGCCTGCGGAAAGCGACTCGGAGCCCCCGTCACTGCGCGGCATGTCCGGCGGCCCGGTCTTCGCCGGTAACGTCCTCATCGGCATCGCCCGGCAGATCCCCCGGCAGCGCGGCGGCCGGCGCGTGGAGTGCGTACCGCTCACCCCGCTCGTCGCCTCCCGGCCGTTCGAGCTCGTCTACCGGCAGACCGGCACGGCACTGCGCCACGAGCGGGTCCACGGCCGCTTTCCCCAAGACGCGCGGTACGAGGAGGAGTACGCGACGGCACTCGGGGCCGCGTACCGCCGTACGAAGATCTTCGGCCTCGACGAGCTGGGCCGACGCGACTCCGAATGGGATCTGGACACCGCGTACCTGAGCCTGGAGGCCCAGCAGAACGCCGGGGAAGCAGGTCCACCGCCGCAGCGGATCGACACACTGCTCCCCGACCGCCCCCGGGTCCTGCTGCGCGGCGACGCGGGCGCCGGCAAGACCACGCTGCTGTGGTGGCTGGCCGCCCACGCCTCGGCCGGCACGCTGGGCCCGCAGCTGGCCCCGCTCAACGGCCTGGTCCCGTTCGTCGTACCGCTGCGCACCCTGCGCGCCCAGGGCGGCACCTTCCCCGCCCCCGCGCAGTTGCCCGACGCGGCCCGGCTGGTGATCGACGCGGCCCCCGAGGGCTGGGTCGGCCGGGTGCTGGAGTCCGGCCGGGCGCTGCTGCTGGTCGACGGGCTGGACGAGGTCCCGCGCGACGACCGCGAGCAGGCCCATGAGTGGCTGTCCCGCCTCCTGGACCGGTACCCGGACATCCGCTGCGTGGCCACGGTGCGCCCGCTGGCCGTCGAGCCGGGCTGGCTGAGGTCCCAGGACTTCGAGGAGCTGCGGCTGCTGCCGATGCGGGACGGGGACATCGAGGCCTTCGTCGCCGCCTGGCACCGGGCTGCCCGGCTGGACGACGACGACCACGAGACGCTCGGCGCGCTGGAAAGGGACCTGATCCAGCAGTTCGCCCAGAACCGGACCCTGCGCAATCTGGCCCGTACGCCGCTGCTCTGCGCGGTGATCTGCGCCCTGCACCGCCGCCGCCAGGGCATCCTGCCGGAGACCCGCTGGAGCCTGTACGACTCGGCGCTCACCATGCTGCTCGGCGACCGCGACAAGCAGCGCAGGATCGAGGCCCCCGAGGGCATCACAATGAGCGTGGAGGAGCAGGCCCAGCTGCTCCAGCGCATCGCGATCTGGCTGGTGCGGGGCGGCCAGTCGGAGCTCCACCGCTCGGCGGCACTGCGCCAGCTGGAACGCGCCCTGCCGGGCATGGAACGGCTGCGCGCCCAGGGCTCGGCCGAGGAGATCCTGACCCATCTGCTGAACCGCAGCGGCGTCCTCCAGGAACGTACCGACGACGTCTACCAGTTCGCCCACCGCACCTTCCAGGACTTCCTCGCCGCGAAGGAGTTCATCGAGGGCGACCAGCTGAACGAGCTCCTCGGCCGGGCGGGCACACAGAACTGGTACGACGTCATCCGACTGTCGGCCGGCCACTGCGGGCGCCGCGAACACCCCGTACTGGTCAATGGACTGCTGGATGCGCAGCCCGGCCCCGGCGACACCGTCACCCGCAACGAGATCGTCGTCCTGGCCGCGCTCTGCACACAGCACGCGACCTGGCTGGACGAGACGACACGGGACAGGGTCCGCTCGGCCGTCGGGGCGCTGTTCCCACCGAGGAACGACAAGGACGTACGGCTGCTCACCCACCTCGGTCCGGCCGCTCTGGAGTTCCTGCCCGACCCGGCCCACGCGCCCACCAAGGAGCAGGCCCGCCCCTGCGTCGACCTGATCAACGAGATCGGCGGGGCGGAGGCCGTACCGCACGCCCGCCGCTGGGCACTCGCACACCCTGAGCTCAGCTTCCTGTTCAGGGTGGACTGGGACAGGTACCCGGTGGAGAAGTACGCCCGGCAGGTCCTCGCCCAGCTGGATCACCACACCCTGAACATCGACTCCCCGGAGAAGCTGGCAGCGCTGCGCCACCTGCCGGCCGCCGCGGACCTGCAGATCATCGGGTGCTTCGGCTCGGCCGAACTCCATGCCGCTCTGCGCGGCAGACCCTGGAACGATCTGATCTTCCGGCGGAACCCCTGCATCACGGATCTCTCGTTCCTGGCGGACTGCTCCGAGAAGCTCAGGTCCCTGTCCTTGGACGGCTGTCCGGCTGTACGGGACCTCGGCCCGCTCACCGGACTCCAAGCGCTGAAGATGGTCGTTCTGGACATGACGCATGTCCCCGACAGTGCGCTGGCAGCCACGGCTTCGAAGGAACTGGCCTGCCTGATGCTCAACCGCCTGACGGCCGAACGTCTGACCCAGCTGCCCGCCCACCCCGGGCTGCGCTCACTGGCCATCGGCGGAACGGCCCTGGAGATCGACTCGCTCGACGGCTGGACGCGCCTGCAGGAACTCGACCTGAACGCTCGCACGTCGGTCGGGCCGCTGCTCGCCGCCCTCCGGCGGGCGCCGTGGGTGTCCCACCTCTCGCTGACCCTGACGTCCCTGACGGAGTTCGGCGGCGAGCAGCCCGTTCCTTCCGTCAGGAATCTGGTGCTCCGCCCCGAAGCCGACATGCTCGGGCTCGAAGGCATCCCCCGGGTCTTCCCCGCACTGAGGTGGGTGATGCTCACCCCGCCCGTGCATGTCAGACACATCGATCTTTCCCCGTTGCAGGCAATGCCCGAGTGCCGGGTGGCCGTCACCGGCCATGCGGCGATCACGGGCGGCGAAGGCCTCGACGTAAGCCGCTGACCGCACGCCGAAAGGGGCTGCCCCGGACCGTTTCGCACGGTTCCGGGGCAGCCCCTTCTACTTCTGTTCAGGCGCTCGGGGCGTCCTCACACATCCTTCGACATGTTCGGGCCCGCGCCGCCTGCCGCCTGCTCGATCGGGGGGACGTCGGGCAGCGCCGACTTCTCCTCGCCGCGGAAGGTGAAGGTCTTCTCCTCCCCCTCGCCCTCGGTGCCGACGACCACGATGTGACCGGGGCGCAGCTCACCGAAGAGGATCTTCTCGGAGAGGACGTCCTCGATCTCACGCTGGATCGTCCGGCGCAGCGGCCGGGCGCCCATCACGGGGTCGTAGCCCTTCTTGGCGAGGAGCGTCTTGGCGTCCGCGCTGAGCTCGATGCCCATGTCGCGGTCCTTCAGACGCTCGTCCACCTTGGCGATCATCAGGTCGACGATCTGGATGATGTCTTCCTGGCTGAGCTGGTGGAAGACGACCGTGTCGTCGACACGGTTGAGGAACTCGGGCCGGAAGTGCTGCTTGAGCTCCTCGTTGACCTTGTTCTTCATCCGCTCGTAGCCGGTCTTGACGTCGCCCTGGGCGGCGAAGCCCAGGTTGAAGCCCTTGGAGATGTCCCGGGTCCCGAGGTTGGTCGTCATGATGATGACCGTGTTCTTGAAGTCCACTACCCGGCCCTGGGAGTCGGTCAGGCGACCGTCCTCCAGAATCTGGAGCAGGGAATTGAAGATATCGGGGTGGGCCTTCTCGACCTCGTCGAAGAGGACGACGGAGAACGGCTTGCGGCGCACCTTCTCGGTGAGCTGGCCGCCCTCTTCGTAACCCACGTAACCGGGGGGAGAACCGAAGAGGCGGGAAACCGTGTGCTTCTCGCTGAACTCCGACATGTCGAGGGAAATCAGCGCGTCCTCGTCGCCGAAGAGGAATTCGGCGAGCGTCTTGGAGAGCTCCGTCTTACCGACACCGGACGGGCCGGCAAAGATGAACGAGCCACCGGGGCGCTTCGGGTCCTTCAGACCGGCTCGCGTACGGCGGATCGCCTGCGAAAGGGCCTTGATGGCGTCCTTCTGCCCGATGACGCGCTTGTGGAGCTCGTCCTCCATGCGCAGCAGGCGGGAGGACTCCTCCTCCGTCAGCTTGAAGACCGGAATGCCGGTCGCGGTGGCCAGGACCTCGGCGATCAGCTCGCCGTCGACCTCGGCCACGACGTCCATGTCGCCGGCCTTCCACTCCTTCTCGCGCTTGGTCTTCGCGGCGAGGAGCTGCTTCTCCTTGTCGCGGAGGGAAGCCGCCTTCTCGAAGTCCTGGGAGTCGATGGCCGACTCCTTGTCGCGGCGGACGCCCGCGATCTTCTCGTCGAACTCGCGGAGGTCCGGCGGCGCGGTCATCCGGCGGATGCGCATCCGGGAACCGGCCTCGTCGATCAGGTCGATCGCCTTGTCCGGCAGGAAGCGGTCCGAGATGTACCGGTCGGCCAGCGTCGCGGCCTGGACCAGCGCCTCGTCCGTGATGGAGACGCGGTGGTGGGCCTCGTAGCGGTCGCGCAGACCCTTGAGGATCTCGATGGTGTGCGGCAGCGAGGGCTCGGCGACCTGGATGGGCTGGAAGCGGCGCTCAAGCGCGGCGTCCTTCTCCAGGTGCTTGCGGTACTCGTCGAGCGTGGTGGCACCGATGGTCTGCAGCTCGCCGCGGGCCAGCATCGGCTTGAGGATGCTGGCGGCGTCGATCGCGCCCTCGGCGGCACCCGCACCCACCAGGGTGTGGAGCTCGTCGATGAACAGGATGATGTCGCCGCGGGTGCGGATCTCCTTGAGGACCTTCTTCAGGCGCTCCTCGAAGTCACCGCGGTAGCGGGAGCCGGCGACCAGCGCGCCGAGGTCCAGGGTGTAGAGGTGCTTGTCCTTGAGGGTCTCGGGCACCTCGCCCTTGACGATGGCCTGCGCCAGTCCCTCGACGACCGCCGTCTTGCCGACGCCGGGCTCGCCGATGAGAACCGGGTTGTTCTTGGTGCGGCGGGACAGCACCTGCATGACCCGCTCGATCTCCTTCTCGCGCCCGATGACCGGGTCGAGCTTGGATTCGCGGGCCGCCTGGGTGAGATTCCGGCCGAACTGGTCGAGCACCAGGGACGTGGAGGGCGTGCCTTCCGCGGGGCCGCCCGCGGTCGCCGCCTCCTTGCTGCCCGAGTACCCGGAGAGCAGCTGGATGACCTGCTGCCGCACCCGGTTCAGGTCGGCGCCCAGCTTCACGAGGACCTGGGCGGCGACACCCTCGCCCTCGCGGATCAGGCCGAGCAGGATGTGCTCGGTGCCGATGTAGTTGTGGCCGAGCTGAAGGGCCTCGCGGAGCGAGAGCTCCAGGACCTTCTTGGCCCGGGGCGTGAAGGGGATGTGCCCGGACGGGGCCTGCTGGCCCTGGCCGATGATCTCCTCCACCTGCTGGCGGACCGCCTCGAGCGAAATCCCGAGGCTCTCCAGGGCCTTAGCGGCGACACCCTCACCCTCGTGGATAAGGCCCAGGAGGATGTGCTCGGTGCCGATGTAGTTGTGGTTGAGCATCCGGGCTTCTTCCTGAGCCAGGACGACAACCCGCCGCGCGCGGTCGGTGAACCTCTCGAACATCGTTAATCGCTCCTCAGAGCGGTCAGGCAGTAAGGGGTCGGTCCCCTCCCTGTCCTTCCGCAGCTTAGTCCCGCAAGCGGGGACCGCTCATTCCAACTGCCGACACCGTCCTTGGCCTCCTGCCCCGAACGCTGACAACTTCTCCAACCCGATGGTGCGAGACGATGTTCCCGCATAGCCAGGCAGATACCCCTTTCGCCAGTACGCCGATGGCGAACGTGAGATGCCCGAACCTGCGTGTCGCCCCTCCCCACTGGGGATGTCTTACCCGCAATTACAGACAGTCCATGCGGCGCGCGCCGGTTCCCTCCGCTACGGGCGAACACATTCGTGCTCCCGAGCGCGCCCCTTCACCCCACCCAGGACACACGGTGCAACCAGGTGGGCACTCTGCGTAACCCTGCGGGTGTCCGGCCCGTTCTTCCGGGCATGGCCATCACCTTCCCGCCTCCCGCGCCCTCGGTCACCGGTGAGCACAAGAGCAGCGACTGTGCCCGGTGGGCGCAGTGGTACGAACGCGAGCTCGGCTGGGCGACGGCGGGCACCGCGCCGGTGCGCCTGCTGACCGGGGTGCGGTTCGACGTGCTCCAGGTCCCCGCGGCCGCCGGTCACGCGGCGCTGCGGCAGCTGGACCGCACCGGGCCCGTGGCGCTGTCGGGCGCGCGGATGAACCTGCTGGTCGCGGTGGGGAGTGCCGAAGAGCTGCCCGGACTGCTCGACTGGCTGGAGTGGGGAGGCATCACCCTCTCCCTGACCGCCATCGGCGCGGGCGGCCGGATCACCGCGCCGGTGCCGCCCGGGCGGACGGCGGGCCGGCCGGGGGCCGCCGCATGGCTGCGGCCCCCCGGGCCACGGCACGAGGAAGGGGTGGAACTCCCGGCCCTCGCCGGCCTCGGGAGCAGGGGTGGGGGTGCTCCCGATCTCGTACGGCTGTTGGACACGGTGGCGACGGAATGCCACCGGGCCCGATTGATGCGTGCCCGAACAGGACTGTCGGTGGATGGGCCGACAGCTCAGCCGTTGGCCTTCTCGTAAGCTTCGCGGATCTCCGCGGGAACACGGCCGCGGTCATTCACATTGTGGCCGTTCTCGCGGGCCCACTTACGGATCTCGGCGGTGTCCTTGTTGCCACCCGTAACGGCGCGGCCCTTGCCACGGCCGGACGCCGCGCGGCCACCCGTGCGCCGACCACCCTTGGTGTACGGCTCAAGAAGACCACGGAGCTTGTCCGCGTTGCTCGTCGTGAGGTCAATCTCGTACGTCTTGCCATCGAGAGCGAACGTGACCGTCTCGTCCGCCTCGCCGCCGTCGAGGTCATCGACAAGAAGGACCTGAACCTTCTGTGCCACTGGATTCCCTTTCATCGAAAATGCAGTACGCGGAAAGGAAACCGCTTTTCCCCGGAAAACACAAACCCTCGGGAGAGGTTCAGGATCACGGGAAGACGGGAAACATGCGCGATTCGGACATAGGGTTCCGGCTTCTTGTGACGGTCGCAGATGGCGGTCACAGATGCAGAAGCATCCGGCTGTTGCCCAAGGTGTTCGGCTTCACTCGTTCGAGGCCCAGGAACTCCGCTACACCCTCGTCATAGGAACGCAGCAGCTCACTGTAGACATCTCCGTCGACCGGTGTCTCTCCGATCTCCACGAAGCCGTGCTTCGCGAAGAAGTCCACTTCGAAGGTGAGACAGAAAACCCGCTGCACGCCCAGCCAGCGGGCGGTCTGCAACAACTTGTCCAGCACTTGATGACCGACTCCGGCACCCCTGATGCTGTGGTCGACGGCGAGAGTACGCACTTCGGCGAGGTCTTCCCACATCACGTGCAGTGCGCCGCAGCCGATGACCCGGGCATCCTCGTCGCGTTCCGCGATCCAGAACTCCTGGATGTCCTCGTAAAGCGTCACGGTCGCTTTGTCGAGCAGGATGCCTTCACGTACGTACCCGTCGAGGAGACGGCGGACCGACGCCACATCACTGGTCCTGGCACGTCGGACTGTGATGGCCGTGTTTATGGCCGGCGGTTCGGTACGGGAATCGGCGTACGGAAGCTCTGAGGACATACCCCTGACGCTATCGCCCGGCCTCCGGGGCCGCCCCGTCGGCCGGATCTTCGGCCTCCTCTCCGGCCGGTTCGCCGGTGGCCGCATCGACCGGTTCACCGGCGGGTTCACCGGACGGGGACTCGGGGGTTGCGGACAGATCGGGCCGGACGATCCGCATGGCATCCCGGAGGGCCTCGCGCTGCTCGGCGGACATCATGCCGAAGAAGGCGACAAGTGCGGCCGCGGGGTTGTCACTGCGCGACCAGGCTTCGTTCATCAGTGCGGCCGAGTAGGCGGCGCGAGTGGAGACCGCCGTATATCTATATGCGCGGCCGTCGACTTCCCTGCGCACCCAGCCCTTCTGATGGAGATTGTCCATTACCGTCATGACGGTCGTGTAGGCGATGGAGCGTTCCTGCTGAAGGTCCTCAAGGACTTCCCGCACGGTGACCGGACGGTTCCATTGCCAGATCCGCGTCATCACGGCGTCTTCCAGATCTCCCAATTGGCGGGGCACAATGTCACTTTAGTGCCAGATGCCTGGAATGACCGGTTATTCGTGCGGCAAAGCAGCAAAGGGCGCACGGCTCGGGATGAGCCGTGCGCCCTTCATGTACGACGGGAGGCGGAGGTCAGGCGCCGCCGCTCCGCGGGGCCTGCTGGACCGACTCGGCGCGGCCGATCGCCAGGTCCACAGCCGCGTCCTCCTTGGCCTTGTTGGGACCGCCCTGACTCTTGACGATCGTCACGACGAGGCCGATGAAGAAGGCGGCCATCACCACGGGGGGCAGGAGCGCGGCTACATAGTCCATGGCGTCCAGGGTAGCGAGGCCGGTACGGACTTCCGCGGCGCCCCTACCCCGCGGCGCGCTGCTGCGGCGGCGGGACCGGGCGGCGGCGGGGCGGGAAGACCTCCGAGGGCTTCGGCGCCGGGCGCCCGGACGGGCGGCCCGGCCGGGCGGGCTCCGCCGGGGCCTTGGGCCGTTCGGGTTCGGCTTCGGCGGCCCGGCCACCGGGCAGGGCGAGGAGCCGGCTGCGCGGCGCGGGAGCCTTCGCCGATACGGCGCGTCCGGCGAGGCGGGCCTGCACCGACCGTTCCGCGACCGCCTGACAGCGCTCCAGGAGCGCTGCGGCCAGCGGCCTGTGGCGCAGGGCGCGCAGCGCGGCGAGATCGTCGGGGCCTGGGTCGTATCCGCCCGCCAGGGCATCCTGGAGCAGCTCCAGATAGCCGCTGACGGAGCCGGGGAGGGCGTTGCGGTAGCGGACGAGGTCGGCGAGGAGGAACGTGCGCAGCCGTCCCGCCTCGCCGACCGCCTCGTCCACGGAACCGGCCAGCCGCAGGCAGTCCTGGACGTCCTCGTCCGGCAGGGGCATGGGATGGAGGGCGATGGCGAGAGCGCGTCGGAGCACCCGCAGCTCGTCCGCGCTGAACGCCATGCCGCCGCGTGATCCGTAAGGCGTGGGCATGACGCGACAATACGTGCTAAATGGACAAAATCGGCTTAACTGGACGTCGGCGGCGCGGCGGCGGACCCGCTCCCCGTGGGCCGTTCCCGCAGGTACACCGCCTGTCCGACAGGGCCGAGGGCGTGCTGCGAAGGTCCGCCTGGCCGGGAACGCCCGACACGCACACTCGCCGCGTTGCCGGTCGTCGGCGCAGCCCGCTGCGCTCTCCACCCTCCGCCTTGCGGTCCCACGCACCGGACGCCCCCGACCCCGCCCTCCGGGCGGACGACGTCCTTTCGAAACACGCCCCAGGAGCGTCCTGAAGATCTTGAAATCGGGCCCGGCTTGCCCCGGTTCATGGCGATTGACATTTTCTGGCGACCTGGTGTGAGCCGGGCGGTCAGAGCAAGATCTTCAGCGGTCTCCTACGGGACAGCCCTCAGCGCCGTGACACGTTCCGCTCGTAGACCAGGCGCAGGCCGATGAGGGTGAGCCAGGGCTCGTGCTCGTCGATGACGGAGGACTCGCCCAACACCATCGGCGCAAGGCCGCCCGTCGCGATGACGGTGACGTCGTCGGGGTCGGCCGCCAGCTCCTTCTTCATCCGCGCGACGACTCCGTCGACCTGGCCGGCGAAGCCGTAGATGATGCCCGCCTGCATCGCCTCGACCGTGTTCTTGCCGATCACGCTGCGCGGCCTGGCCAGCTCGATCTTGCGGAGCTGGGCGCCCTTGACGCCGAGCGCCTCGACCGAGATCTCGATGCCGGGCGCGATGACACCACCGGTGTACTCGCCCCGCGCGGAGACCGCGTCGAAGGTGGTGGCCGTACCGAAGTCGACGACGATCGCCGGACCGCCGTACAGCTCGACGGCAGCGGCCGCGTTGATGATGCGGTCCGTGCCGACCTCCTTCGGATTGTCCATCAGGATCGGCACGCCGGTCTTGATGCCCGGCTCGACGAGCACGGCGGGGACATCGCCGTAGTAGCGGCGGGTCACCTCGCGCAGCTCGTGCAGGACGGCCGGGACCGTGGAGCAGATCGCGATGCCCTCGATGCCGTCGCCCAGCTCCATGCCGAGCAGCGGGTGCATGCCCATCAGGCCCTGGAGCAGCACGGCGAGCTCGTCGGCGGTGCGGCGGGGGTCGGTGGAGATCCGCCAGTGCTCGACGATCTCCTCGCCGTCGAACAGGCCGAGGACGGTGTGGGTGTTGCCGACGTCGATGGTGAGCAGCATCAGGCGTCGGCCCCGTCGGTGTCGCGGAAGTCCAGGCCGATGTCGAGGATCGGCGAGGAGTGGGTGAGCGCGCCGACGGCCAGGTAGTCGACGCCCGCCTCGGCGTAGGCACGGGCGGTGTCGAGGGAGAGCCGGCCGGAGGACTCCAGGACCGCGCGGCCGCCGGTCAGGGCGACCGCCTCGGACGTCTGCAGCGGGGTGAAGTTGTCCAGCAGGATCAGGTCGGCGCCCGCGTCGAGCACCTCGCGGACCTGCTGGAGGGTGTCGACCTCGACCTCGATCGGTACGTCCGGGAACTCGTCCCGCACCCGCTTGAACGCCTCGGCCACGCCGCCCGCCGCGATGACGTGGTTGTCCTTGACCAGTGCCGCGTCCGACAGCGACATCCGGTGGTTGACGCCGCCGCCGCAGCGCACCGCGTACTTCTCCATGGCGCGCAGGCCCGGGGTGGTCTTGCGGGTGTCGCGGACCTTGGCCTTCGTACCTTCGAGCACATCGGCCCAGGCACGGGTGGCGGTCGCGATGCCGGAGAGCCTGCACAGCAGGTTGAGTGCGCTGCGCTCCCCGGTGAGCAGATCGCGGGTGCGGGTGGTGACGGTCAGCAGCTTCTGGCCGGGGGCGACCCGGTCGCCGTCCTCGACGTGGCGCTCGACCGCGAACTCCTCGGTGCAGACGATGGACAGGACGGCCTCGGCGATGCGCAGACCGGCCACGACGCCCGCCTCGCGGGCGGTGAAGTCACCGGTGGCCACGGCGTCCTCGGCGACGGTCGCGACGGTGGTGACGTCCACCCCGCCGTCCAGGTCCTCCTCGATCGCGACATGCGCGACGTCCTCGACCTGGACCGGGTCCAGGCCGGCGTCGGCGAGGAGCTGTGCGAGGGCGGGGTCGAGGCCGCACTCCAGCGGGTCGAGCTCGTCCCCGCCGCAGCCGCAGCCGTCCCCGCAGCCGCCCGCGGACGGTGCGGGCGCGCCGATCTGGATCAGCGGTACATCCACGGGTGTGGGGCGCGGATTCTCTTCGGGCGTGCTCACGGTTACGGCTCCTCGGTGACATCGGCGGGGTGGGTGGGGGGTGCTGCTGCGCAGTCTGGTGCCTGCGCGGGGCGTACGGGCCCGAATGCCTGGGTCTGCGTCCGGCTGAGGACCGGGCGGCGCTCCGGGGTGAGCCGTACGACGAGGTGGCGGCGCCAGCTCTCGTCGTCGCGCTCGGGCCGGTCCTCGCGCCAGTGGCAGCCGCGGGTCTCCTCGCGCTGCCGGGCGGCGGCGACCAGGACGCGCGAGACGAGCAGCAGGTTGGTGGCCTCCCACGCCTCGACGCCGGGCACCGCGACCTTGGGCTCGTCCGCCTCCACGGCCGACGCGGCGCTGTCGTGGAGGGCCTCCAGCTCGTCGGCGGCGGCGGCCAGGCTCTCGGCGGAGCGGAGGACTCCGGCGCCCCGGGTCATGATGTGCTGGATCGTGGACCGGGCCTCCGGGGCGATCAGCGGGGAGGGTGCACGGTCGTCGTCGGTCTCCGCGGCACCCGCGCGGGGCCGGTCCTCGACGATGTCCGCCGCGATGCGCTCGGCGAAGACGAGGCCCTCCAGGAGGGAGTTGGACGCCAGCCGGTTCGCGCCGTGCACGCCGGTGCAGGCGACCTCGCCGCAGGCGTACAGACCGGGCACCGTGGTACGTCCCCGCAGGTCGGTGCGGATGCCGCCGGAGGCGTAGTGCGCGGCGGGGGCGACCGGGACCGGTTCGGTGATCGGGTCGATGCCGTGGGCGCGGCAGGCCGCCAGGATCGTGGGGAAGCGCTGCTCCCACATCTCGGCGCCGAAGTGGCGGGCGTCGAGGTACATGTGCTCGGTGCCGAGCAGCTCCATCCGGCGGGTGATGGTCTTGGCGACGATGTCGCGCGGGGCCAGTTCCGCCAGCTCGTGCTGTCCGAGCATGAAGCGCGTGCCGGACGCGTCGACGAGATGGGCGCCCTCGCCCCGTACCGCCTCCGACACCAGCGGCTGCTGGCCCTCGGAGCCGGCGCCGAGGTAGAGGACCGTCGGGTGGAACTGGACGAACTCCAGGTCGGAGACCTCCGCGCCGGCCCGCAGCGCCAGCGCCACGCCGTCGCCGGTGGAGACGGCCGGGTTGGTGGTGGCGGAGAAGACCTGGCCCATGCCGCCGGTGGCGAGGACCACCGCGGGGGCGTGGACCGCGCCGACGCCGTCGTGCTGGCCCTCGCCCATGACATGCAGCGTGACCCCCGCGGTACGCCCCTCGGCGTCGGTGAGGAGGTCCAGTACGAGCGCGTTCTCCACAGTTCGCAGGGCGGCCTCGCGAACCGCCTCGACCAGGGCGCGGGAGATCTCGGCGCCCGTGGCGTCGCCGCCCGCGTGGGCGATGCGGCGGCGGTGGTGGCCGCCCTCACGGGTCAGCGCGATGTCGCCACTCGCCGTGGTGTCGAAGTGGGCGCCGGTCCCGATCAGCCGGCGCACCGCGTCCGGGCCCTCGGTGACCAGCATCCGGACCGCCGCCTCGTCGCACAGACCGGCGCCCGCGACCAGGGTGTCGTCCAGGTGCTGCTCGGGGGTGTCGCCCTCGCCGAGGGCGGCGGCGATACCGCCCTGCGCCCAGCGGGTGGAGCCGTCGTCGAGGCGGGCCTTGGTGACGACCACGGTGGCCAGGCCCGCGGCGGCGCAGCGCAGCGCGGTGGTGAGACCGGCCACGCCGGAGCCGACCACCACGACGTCGGCGTCGATGGACCAGCCGGGAGCGGGCGCGGTCAGCCGTATTCCGGTCACGTGGTGGCTCCGAAGGTCAGCGGGATGTTGTCGATGAGGCGGGTCTTGCCGACCCGCGCGGCGACGGCGAGGACCGCCTCACCGGTGGTGCGGTCGTCGGGGATCTCGGTGAAGTCGGCCGGGTCCACCAGCGCCAGGTAGTCCAGGGCGAGCGGGGGCTGCGCGCCCGCCGCGTCGTCGAGGATCAGGCGCGCGGCCGCCCGCACTGCCGAGGGGCCGTCGACCGGGCGGGCCAGAGCCACCGCCTGGGTGTCCGCGGCGGCGCGGGCCTCGCCGAGCGCGGTGAGCGCGGCGGCCCGGCCCGTGGTGGCCGCGGTGGTCCGGGCGCGGGCGTGCAGCGCCTGCTGGGCGGCGAGCCGGTCGCGGGCGGCGAACAGGGCCCGGGACAGGGCGAGGGCGGTGTGCCGCTCCTCCGCGTCCAGGAAGCGGTTGCGGCTGGAGAGCGCCAGGCCGTCCGGCTCGCGCACCGTCTCCACGCCGACGATCTCCACGGGGAAGTTGAGATCGCGCACCATCCGGCGGATCAGCGCCAGCTGCTGGGCGTCCTTCTGCCCGTAGAACGCGACATCGGGGCGGGTGAGGTGGAGGAGCTTGGCGACGACGGTGAGCATGCCGTCGAAGTGCCCGGGGCGCGAGGCCCCTTCGAGCCGCTCGCCCATCGGGCCCGCCGAGATCCGGACCTGCGGCTCGCCGCCGGGGTAGACCTCGTCGACGGACGGCGCGAAGACGGCGTCCGCCCCGGCGGCGCCCGCCACGGCGAGATCGGCGTCGAGCGTGCGGGGGTAGCGCTCCAGGTCGGCGGCCTCGCCGAACTGGAGCGGGTTGACGAACACGGTGACGACCACCTGGCCGTCGGGGCCCGCCGCCGCGCGGGCGGCGCGGATCAGGGCGGCGTGGCCCTCGTGCAGGGCGCCCATGGTCATGACGACGGCCCGCGGCCCCTCGAAGGGTGCGAAGGCGCCGAGCTCGGCCGCGGTACGGAGCAGGGGGGCCGCGGGCCCGCGGGGCGCGGCGGGGCGGGGGGTATCGGTCGTGTCGGTCATCGGGGCTCCTGTGGTCCGGTGCCCGTGCCGTCGGCCAGGACCCCGAGCAGGTCCTCGGCCAGCTCCGGCTTGAGCATGCCGTGGGCGAGGGCCCGGTCGGCGGTGGCGCGGGCCATCGCGACGTATCCGGCCACGGTCTGCGGGGCGTGCCTGCGCAGCTCGCCGATGTGCGCGGCGACCGTGCCGGCGTCGCCGCGGGCCACGGGGCCGGTCAGCGCGGCGTCGCCGGAGCGCAGGGCGTTGTCGAGCGCGGCGCCGAGCAGCGGGCCGAGCATCCGGTCGGGGGCGGTGACCCCGGCCGTGCGCAGCAGCTCCATGGACTGGGCGACCAGGGTGACCAGGTGGTTCGCGCCGAGGGCGAGCGCGGCGTGGTAGAGCGGACGGGACTCCTCCGCGATCCATTCGGGCTCACCGCCCATCTCGATCACCAGCGCCTCGGCCGCGAGCCGCAGCTCCTCGGGGGCGGTCACGCCGAAGGAACAGCCGGCCAGACGCTGGACGTCGACGGAGGTGCCGGTGAACGTCATCGCGGGGTGCAGGGCGAGCGGCAGGGCGCCGGCCCGCAGCGCCGGGTCCAGGACGCCGGTCCCGTACCGCCCGGAGGTGTGGACGATCAGCTGTCCCGGCCGCACCGCACCGGTCTCGGCCAGGCCCTCGACCAGGCCGGGCAGGGCGTCGTCGGGGACGGTCAGCAGCACCAGCTCGGCGCGCGCGAGGACCTCCGCGGGCGGCACCAGCGGGACATCGGGCAGCAGGGCGGCCGCCCTGCGCACGGACGCGTCGGAGACGCCCGACACGGCGACCGGCCGGTGCCCGGCGAGCTGCAGGGACGCGGCGAGAGCAGGGCCGACGCGGCCCGCGCCCACGACGCCGACCGTGAGGCGGGCGGGGCGGTCCCTCGCGTCGAGGGGTTCATTGGGGGCTGTTGCATTCACGCGGCGGTGGCCTTCCGTTCCAGTCCGCAGGGGGTACCGGACGATTCCTCTGCATGCTACGCCAGCGTTTCGTCCGGACTCCTGGCTGTCCACAGCCTGTGGGAAAGTCCGGGCAGGAGGCACGGCTCGGAGCCCGGGAGCCCGGAAAACCGTGCGGGCCCGCTCTGCGCGCTGCGTGATGATCGTCCCATGACAGACACAGCAGACATGGACGGGCAGTCACGGCCCAAGGCGCAGGAGGAGCCGCGGGAGGAATCGTGGGAGGACGCGCAGCGGTCGCGCAGGACCAAAGCCTGGGCCGCGGCCGAACGGGCCCTGATCCGGCCGGCCATGAACCTCTCGCTCGGTGAGCGGCTGGCCGCGCTGACGGCCGGGGCCGGGTCCGTCACCGATCTCGACCGCCCCGCGGACATCTACGGCGACGGCGTCGTCGCCGAGCTGGAGGAGCGGATCGCGGGCCTGCTGGGCACGGAGGCCGCGGCGTTCTTCCCGACCGGGACGATGGCCCAGCAGGTCGCGCTGCGGTGCTGGGCCGGACGGACCGGCAACCCCACGGTGGCGCTGCACCCCCTCGCCCACCCCGAGGTGCACGAGCGCGGCGCGCTGGGGACGGTGAGCGGGCTGCGCACCGTCCATCCGACGTCCGGATCCCGGCTGCCCACGGCTCAGGAGATCCGCGACTTCGACGAGCCGTTCGGCACGCTGATGCTGGAGCTGCCGTTGCGCGATGCCGGTTTCGTCCTGCCGACCTGGGAGGAGCTGGAGGACGTGGTGGCTGCCGCGCGGGAACGCGATGCCGTGGTGCACATCGACGGCGCTCGGCTGTGGGAGTGCGCTCCCCACTTCGGGCGGGAGCTGCCGGAGATCGCGGCGCTCGCGGACAGCGTGTACGTGTCGTTCTACAAGACCCTCGGCGGGATCTCCGGGGCCGCGCTGGCCGGTCCCGCCTCGCTGATCGAGGAGGCCCGCACCTGGCGCCACCGGTACGGCGGGCAGCTCTTCCAGCAGTTCCCCGCGGCGCTCGCCGCCCTGATCGGCCTCGACCGGGAGCTGCCGCAGCTGGCTTCGTACGTGGCGCAGGCGAAGGTGGTGGCCGGGGCGCTGGCCGAGGGCTTCTCGGCGGCCGGCACCCCGTGGTTCCGGGTGCATCCGGAGCCGCCGCACACGCACCAGTTCCAGGTGTGGCTGCCGTACGGGGCGGATGTCCTGACGGAGGCCGCGGTGCGGCAGGCGGAGGAGACGGGCGTGTCCCTCTTCCGCAAGTGGTACCCCGCGGCCGCCGGGCCGCCCGGACTGTCGTTCACCGAGGTGACGGTGGGGCGAGAGGGGCTGGAGTGGACGGCTGAGGATGTACGGGGCGCCGTGCGGGAGTTCGTGGAGCGGCTGGGGCAGGGCCTGTCCGGCGGATCGGAGTCGGACGGTTAGGGCCTGTCCGGCGGATCGGAGTCGGACGGTTAGGGCCTGTCCGGCGGATCGGGGTCGGACAGGGCGCGGCGTCTGGTGCGGTGCATCGCAAGGCGCCGGAACGTCTTGGACCGACCGGCGACGCCGCGAGGTGCCGTGCCGGACGCCGTGACCCCGGTCATGATCCGCCGGACAGGTCCTAGACGGATCCCGCCGGGCCGGCGGGGGAACGGCCGGGAGCGCCGCAACCACCGGTCCCGCGGCCCCGGCCGGTCAGCGAACGCAGTGCCGCCCGCCGGCGACCGCGCGCCGGGCGGCCCGCAATCACCGCGTCGAAGCGGCGCCGGCCGCGTGCCTCGCGCACCACGGCCCAGTCGTCCCGGCCTGGCAGTGGCGCCGGTCAGGCCGCCCCGCCGCCACCGGCCCGGACCAGCCCCGTCTCGTACGCGAGGACCACGACCTGCACCCGGTCGCGCAGGGCCAGCTTGGTGAGGATGCGGCCCACGTGCGTCTTCACGGTCGCCTCCGAGAGCGCCAGGCGCGCCGCGATCTCGCCGTTCGACATGCCCTGGGCGACCAGCAGCATCACCTCGCGTTCGCGTTCGGTGAGCTTGGCGATGTCCTTGTGCTGCGGCTCGCTGATGCCGCTCGGCAGCATCGGCGAGAAGCGGTCGAGCAGCCGACGGGTGGTGGACGGGGCGACGACGGCGTCGCCGCTGTGCACGGAGCGGATCGCGGCCAGCAGCTCGGCGGGCGGCACGTCCTTGAGCATGAAGCCACTGGCCCCGGCCTTCAGCCCGGAGAAGGCGTACTCGTCGAGGTCGAACGTGGTCAGGATGAGCACCTTGGGCGCGTCCGGCTGCGCGCAGATGCGCCGGGTGGCCTCGACACCGTCCAGCCTCGGCATCCGCACATCCATCAGCACCACATCGACGGCGGTGGAGCGAAGGTTCTCGATCGCCTCCGCACCGTCGCCGGCCTCGGCCACGACCTCCATGTCCGGCTGGGCGGCGAGCACCATCCGGAAGCCGGTGCGCAGCAGCACCTGGTCGTCGACGAGCATCACGCGGATCGCCATGA
This sequence comes from Streptomyces sp. NPDC001880, assembly GCF_053594575.1. Lineage (NCBI taxonomy): Bacteria > Bacillati > Actinomycetota > Actinomycetes > Kitasatosporales > Streptomycetaceae > Streptomyces > Streptomyces sp. NPDC001880. Next base: position 15,759 of record NZ_JBSFET010000041.1, on the reverse strand, counting down.
GGGGTTCCGTCTCCTTGTCTGACAGGGCGTCGGATCCGACGCCCAGGGCCTTTCGCTCGGATCAGGCCGGGCTCGCGTGCCCCGGTGCCTGATCCGGCCGGATCCGAACAAAAACCCTAGTGGTCCGGTTTGAGCGGCAGCAGCGCGCTGATCCGGAAGCCGCCGCCGGGCCTCGGCCCGGCGTCCAGCGTGCCGCCGACCATGCCGACCCGCTCGCGCATACCGATCATCCCGTGGCCCGCACCGTCGGCGCCGCCGTCCTCGTACAGTTCGTGCGCCGCGCCCCGCCCGTCGTCCTCGACCAGCAGTCCGAGGCCGTCGTCGAAGTAGACGAGACGCACGCTGGCCCCCGCGTCAGGGCCGCCGTGCTTGCGGGTGTTGGTCAGGGCCTCCTGCACGATGCGGTACGCGGTCAGCTCGACCCCGCTGGGCAGCGGGCGCGGGGTCCCCTCGATCTTGAAGTCGACGGCCAGCCCGGTCTGTCTGACCTGTTCGATCAGATCCCCGATCTGGTCCACATCGGGCTGCGGGACGTACTCCCCGCTCTCCTGCGCGTCGCCCGTCCGCAGCACCCCGAGCAGCCGCCGCATCTCGGCCAGTGCCTGCCTGCCGGTACTGGAGATGGTCTCCAGGGCCTGCTTGGCCTGGTCGGGGGCCGCGTCCATCACGTAAGCCGCGCCATCGGCCTGCACCACCATCACCGACACGTTGTGCGCGACCACGTCGTGCAGTTCGCGGGCGATACGGGCGCGCTCGGCCGCCACCGCGACCTTCGACTGCGCCTCGCGCTCCCGCTCCAGCCGGGCGGCGCGCTCCTCCAGCTGACTGAAGTAGGCGCGCCTGGTCCGCATCGAGTCGCCGAGCACCCAGGCGAGCACGAACGGAACGGTCAGCACGACGACGAAGAAGACTTCCTCGGCCCAGCCGTACCGCGCCTCCTCGCCCGGCCAGCGCAGCTTGGACAGCGCCGCCGCGCACAGGCTGCACACCAGTGCGAGCCGGGACGCCCAGCGCTCCCCGACGGTGGCCACGGTGAAGACGATCACCAGCATCGCGAAGTTCATGACACCGGGCCCCACCCCGGTGACCATCTGCGCCACCCCCATCGCGATGGCGAGCAGCAGCATCTTCTCCGGCGCACGCCGGCGCAGGGCGACGACGGTGCAGAGGCCGAGGACGATCGGAACGGAGGCGACGCGCTCCCTCGTGGTTCCCCCCATACCCACCATGGACAGGCCGGAGAGCCCGAGGAGGACGACGGCCCAGAAGGTGTCGACGCCCGTCGGGTGTCTGCGGAGGAAGTCGTAGAGGCGCTGCACGTGACCCAGCGTAGGGACAGGCAAGGGCGCACGGGTCAGCCGAAGGGCCGATCCGGCTCCAGGGGCCGTACTCCCCAAGGTGGAGACTTGGATCCGTGACGGATGAGTGGCGTGGATGGCAGGAGGCGGCACAGACCGCTTTGTACGGGGACCAGGGGTTCTACCGGAGCCCCGAAGGGCCGGCGGGCCACTTCCGTACCTCCGTCCATGCCTCCCCGCTCTTCGCCTCCGCCGTCGCCCGGCTGCTGGTCGAAACGGCACGGGAGCTGGGCACCGGCTCGGTCGACCTGGTGGACCTGGGCGCCGGGCGGGGCGAGCTGCTGACGGGGGTGCTGGCGGCGCTGCCGGCCGCCGGCGCGGACGGTCTGGCCGTACGGGCGTACGCCGTGGAGCTGGCCGGCCGTCCGCCCGGACTGGATTCCCGGATCGAGTGGTGCGCCGAACCGCCGCCGCGGACCCGCGGCCTGCTGTTCGCCAACGAGTGGCTGGACAACGTCCCGACCGAGGTGACCGAGACCGACGCGGACGGTGTCGCCCGATACGTCCTCGTCCGGACCGGGGACGGTACGGAACGGCTGGGCGAGCCGGTGACCGGGGCGGACGCCGAGTGGCTGCGCCGCTGGTGGCCGCCGGCCGGACCGGGCAGCCGCGCGGAGATCGGCCGCCCCCGCGACGAGGCCTGGGCGCGGGCGGTGGCCACGCTGGCCCAGGGGCTCGCGGTGGCGGTGGACTACGCCCATGTGCGCGACGCACGGCCCCCGTTCGGCACCCTGACCGGCTTCCGGGCCGGCCGTGAGGTGCGGCCGGTGCCGGACGGCAGCTGCGACCTCACCTCGCACGTGGCGCTGGACGCGTGCGCGGCGGCCGGCTCCGGGGCCGGTGCGCCGCCCGAGCTCCTGAGCCAGCGCGAGGCGCTGCGCCGCCTGGGCGTCAGCGGCGAACGCCCGCCCCTGGCGCTGGCCTCGGCCGACCCGGCCGGGTACGTACGGGCGCTCGCCTCGGCGGGCGAGGCGGCGGAACTGACGGCCCGGGGCGGCCTCGGCGATTTCGGCTGGCTGATGCAGCGCAGGGGCTGAGAACGGGCGCCCTGGACTCGGAGCCCCGGCCCGTCCACGCGATACTGGCGGCATGACGGAGACGACAGTCGGCATCGGCGGCGCGGCGGAGAGCACCGACATGGTGCTCAACATCGGCCCGCAGCACCCCTCCACCCATGGCGTGCTCCGACTGCGTATCGTCCTGGACGGCGAGCGTATCCAGCGCGCCGAGCCGGTCATCGGCTACATGCACCGGGGCGCCGAGAAGCTGTTCGAGGCCCGCGACTACCGGCAGATCGTGATGCTCGCCAACCGCCACGACTGGCTGTCGGCGTTCTCCAACGAGCTGGGCGTCGTGATGGCCGTGGAGCGCATGCTCGGCATGGAGGTCCCGGAGCGCGCGGTGTGGACCCGCACCCTGCTCGCCGAGCTGAACCGGGTCCTGAACCATCTGATGTTCCTCGGCTCGTACCCGCTCGAACTCGGCGGGATCACCCCGGTGTTCTACGCCTTCCGCGAGCGCGAGGAGCTCCAGGCCGTGATGGAGGAGGTCTCCGGCGGCCGGATGCACTACATGTTCAACCGCGTCGGCGGCCTCAAGGAGGACCTCCCGGCCGGATGGCTCGGCCGCGCCCGGGACGCCGTCGCCTCGGTCCGGTCCCGGATGGACGTCTACGACGACCTGGTGCTCGGCAACGAGATCTTCCGGGGCCGCACCCGCGGCGTGGGCGTGCTCTCCGCCGGGACCGTGCACGCGTACGGGGTGTCCGGGCCGATCGCCCGCGCCTCCGGCGTCGACTTCGACCTGCGGCGCGACGAGCCGTATCTCGCGTACGGGGAGCTCCAGGACACCCTGAAGGTGGTCACCCGCACCGAGGGCGACTGTCTGGCCCGCTTCGAGTGCCTGCTGGAGCAGACGCACAACGCCCTGGACCTCGCGGACGCCTGCCTGGACCGGATGGCCGCCCTGGCCCCCGGCCCGGTCAACCAGCGGCTGCCCAAGGTGCTGAAGGCCCCCGAGGGCCACACCTACGCCTGGACCGAGAACCCCCTCGGCGTCAACGGCTACTACCTGGTGTCCAAGGGCGAGAAGACCCCGTACCGGCTGAAGCTCCGCTCCGCCTCGTACAACAACATCCAGGCGCTCACCGAGCTGCTGCCTGGCACGCTGGTCGCCGACATGGTGGCGATCCTGGGCTCGCTCTTCTTCGTGGTCGGCGACATCGACAAGTGACCGACGAAGCAGCGGCCGCCGTCCCGGGTCCCGGGGCGGCGGCCGCTGCTCGTCGTGCGGGTCGTGCGGGTCGTGCTACGAGATCGCGCTGCGCAGCTCCACCACGTCCAGCTGCTCGGTCTCGTCGTGCGGGGTCAGGTCGATGACCTCGCCCACGACGCGGTCCGGGGCCGCGCCCGTACGGTGCGCGGCCAGCGCCTCCTCGCCCACCACGTCGGCGAGGTCCTCGTCCTGCACGGAATCGATCGCGGCGCGCGCCGCCTTCTGCGTACCGAAGAAGTCGAAGCTGCCCTGCGGCACGGGATGGCGGCGGGAGGCCGCGTACGGGGCGACGGCGGTGGCGGCCGGCGCGGTGCGCGCCGGGGGCAGCGCGGCGGACACTCGGGGCGCGGGCAGGGCTGCCGGCGGGCGCAGATGCTGCGCGCCGGTCGGGTCCTCGTCCGCGGCGTGCTTGCCCTGCCGCTCCTCCGGCTCCCGGGACCGCTCCTCCAGATCGCGCTTCCTGGCCTGCTCGGCGGTACGGCGCGCCCCCTGGAGCGCCCCGTTGCGCGAGAGGTCCTCCAGCGCCTGGGCGGCCCGCAGATAGGCGGCCCGAGTCGGCGTGCTGCGCGCGGCAGGCAGTTCCCGGGGCGCGGCGGCCTCGATGGCGAGCTGCCTGCGGCCCTCCAGGGCGCTGGCCCGCTCGGTCTCGGCGTTGGCGTACCGGCGCAGCAGTGCGGCGTGCTCCCCGCGGAGGTTGGCGAGCTCCACGCGCTTGCGGCGCAGCTTCGCCTCCAGCCGGGCACGCAGCTCCCGCGACTCCTCCAGGTCGGCCTCCAGCTCGGCGAGCCGCTCCTCGGCCCGCATCTCGTCACCGGCGCGGGCCCGCGTCAGCTCCGCGACCCGGCGGCCGGCCTCCCGGTCCCAGCTGCGCATCAGATACGCACCGGTCACGGCGGCTGCCGCCGAGGCGGCCACCAGACCGCGCAGGACCAGGGGCTCGGCGAGCAGCCAGGCGCCCGAGGCACAGAGGACCGAGACTCCGACGACTGCCGACGGCGGAAGGATTCTGTGCAGAGGTGGCGAATGGCGATGACGTCCACGTGGCATGGCCTGAAATTTACCGTGTGTACGAGGCACTTGGGGGGCCGCCCGCCAATCTGTTCCCTGCCGGTTACCTGACGGCCCCCTTTCCGCCCGGATTCCTACTTCTCGACGAGGCCCTTCGAGCGCAGATAGTCCTTGGCCACATCGGCGGGCTTTGCGCGCTCGGCGTCGACCTTGCGGTTCAGTTCCGCGAGATCCTCTGTGGTGAGCGCCTTGGTGAGCTTGCCGAGTGCGTCGGCAATGTCCTGGGAACCGGCGTCCTCGGCATTGACGACCGGCAGTACGTTGTCGGCGTTCTGGAGCTTCTTGTCGTCCTCCAGGAACACCAGGCCGTAGCTGTCCAGCACCGCGTCCGTGGTGGTGGTGAGGACCATCTGGTCCTTGCCGTCCTTGACCGCCTGCTTGGACTGCGGCGTACCGACTCCCTTGGGGTCTATACCGGTGACATTGATGCCGTACGTCTTCTTCAGACCGGGTGCGCAGAACGGCCGCACCTCGCACTCGTCACCCGCCGCGATCTTCACTTCGGCCTTCGACCTGCCGAGGTCCGAAAGGGTCTTGAGCTTGTTCTTCCCGGCGAATTCCCTGGTGACCGCGAAGGCGTTCTGGTCGACCGCCGCACCGGCCGGGAGCACCTTCAGTCCGCGCGGGGTGGCGAGCTTCTCCAGCGCGGCGACCGTGGCCGCCGTGTCACCGGAGGCGACCGGCGTCTTCTCGGCCTTCTCGGGGCCGTTCACCTTGGCATTGAGGAATTCGGCAATCGTCGCGGCGTATTCGGGGACTACATCGATCTCGCCCTTCTCCAGGGACGGCTCGTACAGTTCCCGGTTCGCCACCGTGGTGACCGAGGTGCTGTATCCGGCATCGCCCAGGATCTGCGCGTACAGCTCCGCGAGCACCTTGGACTCGGTGAAGGAGGCCGCGCCGACGACCAGCGAGCCCTTCTTGCCGGAGCCCGCGGCGCCGCCGGAGGATGCCGCGCCCGCCTTGTCCTGCTCCAGGCTGTCGCCGCCGCAGGCGGCGAGCGAGCCGGCCAGCGCGGCCATGCCGATGACCGCGCCGGCTATGCGCGAGGTCTTGCTCATTGTCGTCTCCGTCCACGGCCACAGGGGCCGTACGAGTTCACAGCAACAGGTCTGTACGTGATGCGGCCGGGGAATCGCGGACCGGGTTCCGCGGGGTGCTCACGCCTCCTCACACCGTCCGGCGGCGGCGCAGCGGTGACAGCAGCCGGTCCAGGCCCACCAGCACCGCCTCCACCAGCAGGGCCAGCACGGCGACCAGCACCGCGCCCGCGACCACCTGCGGTGTGTTGTACGTGTTGAAGCCGGCGGTGATGATCCGGCCGAGGCCGCCCTGGCCGACCATCGCGGCGATCGTCGCCGTGGCGACCACCTGGACCGCGGCGGAGCGCAGCCCGGTCATGATCAGCGGGTAGGCCAGCGGGAGTTCGACCCGGAGGAAGAGCTGCCGCCCGGACATCCCCATGCCGCGCGCCGCTTCCGTCACCGACCGGTCGACCTCCGTCATCCCGACGTAGGCGTTGGTCAGCAGCGGTGGCACGGCGAACAGCACCAGCGCGATGACCGTCGGCACATATCCGGCGTTGCGCAGCGGCGAGACCATGAAGAGGGCCAGCACCGCGAAGACCGGCACCGCACGCCCCACGTTGGAGAGATTGACGGCCAGTGCGCCCCCCTTCCCGATGTGCCCCAGATACAGCGCGACCGGCAGCGCCACCGCGCAGGCCAGGGCGAGCGCGACACCGCTGACGTACAGATGCTCGGCGAGCCGGTGGGCCGCCCCGCTCTCCCCCGACCAGTTGGCGCCGGTGGTGAGCCAGGTCCATGCCTCGCCGAGAACTCCCATGGATCAGACCGCCTTTGCCACGGTGTCCGCGTCCGCGTGCGCGGCGCTTATTCGGGTCCAGGGGGTCAACAGCCGCTGCACACCGAGCAGCAGCAGATCCGCGACGACCGCCAGCAGTACGCACAGCACCGAGGCGGTGAGCACCTGGGCCTTGAAGAAGCTGGGGAGCGCGTCCCCGATGAGGTTGCCGAGGCCGCCCCTGTCGATGATCGACCCGACCGTGGTCAGCGCGATCGTCGACACCGTGGCGATCCGTACCCCTGCCATCAACGCTGGTATGCACAGCGGGAGTTCGACCTCCCACAACAGCCGGGCCGGCCCGTACCCCATCCCCTTCGCGGCCTCCTTCGCCTCCTTCGGCACGGCTTCCAGGCCTGCCAGGATGTTCCGCACGAGAATGGTCAGCGAATACAGCACCAGGCCGGTGACCACCAGCGCGGCGGAGAGCCCGAACAACGGCAGCAGCAGCGAGAACATGGCGAGCGAGGGCACGGTGTAGAGCACCGTCGTCAGCCCGAGCACCGGTCCGGCGAAACGGCGGCTGCGACGCGCGAGCAGCGCCAGCGGAAAAGCCACCAGGAGTCCGATCGCCACCGAGACCGCGGTGATCCAGATGTGCTGGACCGTCGCATCGGTCAACTCCTGGCTGCGGGAACGGAGATACTCCCCGCAGATCCAGTCGTTCGTCACCAGGCAGTTCTGTCCCGCGGCCATCCGTCCCCACCTCCCGGTCACCGCTTCGCACGTATGTCTGGCGACCCTATCCTCGACCACTGACAATCGCCGGAGCCGTTGTATTTCAGCAACATGTCCTTCACAGAACACGCGCCACAATGGGGGAACCATGATCCGTTTCGAGCACGTCACCAAGCGGTATGCGGACGGCACCACCGCCGTCGACGGCCTTTCCTTCGAGGTCGCCGAGGGCGAACTGGTCACGCTCGTCGGACCATCGGGGTGCGGCAAGACGACCACCATGAAGATGGTGAACCGGCTCATCGAACCGACCGAGGGCCGGATATTCGTCGACGGGGACGACATATCCGCCATCGACCCGGTCCGGCTGCGCCGCCGTATCGGTTATGTGATCCAGCAGGTGGGACTCTTCCCGCACCGCACGATCCTGGAGAACACCGCGACCGTCCCCCATCTCCTGGGCTGGAACCGGGGAAAGGGACGGGAACGCGCGGCCGAACTCCTGAGCCTTGTCGGACTTGACCCTTCCGTCTATGGCGACCGCTATCCGGAACAGCTCTCCGGCGGTCAGCGCCAACGCGTCGGTGTGGCAAGGGCGCTGGCCGCGGACCCGCCGGTACTGCTGATGGACGAGCCTTTCGGCGCGGTCGACCCGGTCGTACGGGAACGACTCCAGAACGAATTCCTGAAACTTCAGGAACAGGTCCGTAAAACCGTCCTGTTCGTCACGCACGACATCGAGGAAGCGGTCCGGCTCGGCGACCGGATCGCCGTCTACGGGCAGGGCACCATCGAGCAGTTCGACTCCCCCGCCACCGTGCTCGGCGCGCCCGCCACCCCCTATGTCGCGGACTTCGTCGGCGCCGACCGCGGCCTCAAGCGGCTCTCCGTGACCCCCATCGAGCAGGGCGACCTCGACCAGCCGCCGGTCGTCCATCTCGACGACTCCCTGGCGCGGGCGACCGAACGGCTGCGGGCCGAGGGCGCGCGCTGGGCCGTCGTCCTGGACGGCCAGGACAATCTGCACGGCTGGATCCCCGCCGACGCCACCGCCGACGGGGCCGGGGACACGGTGCGCGCGCACGCCCGCAGGATGGAGGCGTGGCTGCCCGTCGGCGCCCCGCTCAAGCAGGCGTTCGCCACCATGCTCCAGCACGACGCGGGCTGGATCGCCGTCATCGACGAGGAGAGCGCCGGCCGGTTCCTCGGCGTGCTCACCCCGGCCCGGCTGCACGAGGCGCTGCGCCGCTCCATCGACGCGGACGCCCAGGACGTCCCGCGCGCCGAAGTGGCGGTCGAGACGGTGGAGAACGTCACCAAGGCCGCCGCGCGGTGAACCGGGTCTTCCCGGCGCACCGCGCGGCGGCCCGTGCAGCGGCCCGTGCCGGGTCTCCCTTCGGATCCGATCCGGGTCTCCCTTCGGATCCCGATCCGGTTCCCGCTTCGGCTCCCGATCCGGTTCCCGCTTCAGTTCTCGCTGAGCCGGCTGCTCAGCCATTCCAGCGCCGAGGGTATCTCCCGCCGCCAGGTGTTGAAGTTGTGCCCGCCGCTGTCGAGCACGATCGACGAGACCTGCGCGGGCGGCTTCACCTTGGCGATGAACTGCCGCGTGGTGCGGTAGTTCCCCTCGCCGTGCCTGGAGGTCGTGACGAGGAAGGACGAGTCGGGATGCTTCGGCATGTGGTCCAGACTCCACATCAGATCGGCGCGGTCACGCGCGCTCTGGTCGCCGTGGAAGAGATCGCCGGTCGTCGGGTCCTCGGCCGCCTTGTAGTACGCGGAGAGCCCGACGCTCGCCGCGAACCGGTCCGGGTGGTGGAGCCCGATCTTCAGCGCGCAGTAACCACCGGTCGAGTTGCCGATGATGCCCCAGTTGCGGGCCAGCCCGCCGACCCTGTACGACTCCGAGATCACCCGCGGCAGGTCCTCGGCGAGATAGGTCTCGGTCTGCGGCCCGCCCTTGATGTCCACGCACTCGGTGTCCCGCGGCGGCGCGACCGTCGGCCGCAGCATCACCAGGATCATCGGCTGGGCCCGGCCCGCCTTCACCCGCTCGTGTGCGGTCCGCGGGTACCGAAGGCCCTTCAGAAGGTTCTCCGAAACGCCCGGATAGCCGGTGAGCACGACGACCGCGGGGAACTTGCGGCGGGCGTAGGCCGGCTGGAAGTACTCGGGCGGCAGATACACGTACGCCGAGCTCTCGATCTTCGACTGCCGGCCCGCGATCACGACCTTGTCGATCCGCCCGGCCATCGTGGGCCGCGATGCGCCCGGTACGTCCGGCCGCTGGGTCCCGACCCGGACGATGTTCTTGGAGGTCAGCGTTCCGGCCGCGTGGTCCGTGACCACACCCAGATCCTGCTTCTGGCCGAACAGGTCGGCCCACGAGCCGTAGAAGAGGAAGGAGTTGTTCGCCACCAGGCCCACCGTGACGAAGACCGTCACCTGGGTCGCCAGCAGCAGGCCGACCCTGCCGAGCACCGCGGACACGCTGCGAGGGGCCAGCCGGGGCCACAGCCAGACCGTGGCGGCGAAGAACACCACGGTCAGCACGATGGCCAGAACCAGAAATGTCTTACTGGTAAGACCCATGGGGGTGAGCTTTCTTGTCTGGAAATTTCCGGCTGTCGGGTGAACCCCCGGCCCGGAAGCCTCGTCCTACAGGTCGCACATCGTCCGGAGGGCTACGACCGAAGGACTGAAAGAATCTCTCGCGGAACCACGGGAAGCGATGTCTGTCACGCTAGATGGGGATAAGTCGGTGTTGGTTCCGAGCCGCGTACGCAAGTTCATGCGTGGCCCGCGCCCCGAGTCCGTACCGACACTGGTCGGTTCCGCCTGCGCCGCCGTCGGCCTGATCGATGTCGCCGCGGGCGTCTTCCCGCGCTTCCGGCACAGCCGGATGCACACCCTCGCCGAAGTGCTGCCCGGCGCCCTCGGGCCGTTCGCCGCCGCACTCTCGCTGAGCGCGGGCGTCCTCCTGCTGCTGCTCGCCCACGGCCTCAAGCGCCGCAAGCGGCGGGCCTGGCGGGCCGCCGTCGCGCTGCTGCCGGCCGGCGCGCTGGCGCAGTTCAGCTACCGGCACTCGGTCACCGGCACGCTCGTCTCGCTGGCGCTCTGCCTGCTGCTGATCCGTCACCGCGGCGAGTTCGCGGCGCTCCCCGATCCCCGGAGCCGCTGGCGGGCCCTGGCCAACTTCGTGCTCCTCGGCGCGGGTTCGCTGGCCCTCGGCCTGGTCGTCGTCAGCGCACACCCCGGCCGGGTCCTGGGCAGCCCCAGCATCGCCGACCGGCTCCAGCACGTGCTTTTCGGAATGCTCGGCTTCGAGGGGCCCGTCGAGTACGCCGGCGACACCTCCTGGACCGTGGCGTACTCCCTCGGCGCCCTCGGCCTGCTGACCGCCGTCACCACCATCTACTTCGCCTTCCGCCCCGAGCACCCGGCCGCCCGCCTCACCGAGGACGACGAGGCACGGCTGCGCGCCCTGCTGGAGAAGCACGGCGGCCGCGACTCGCTCGGCCACTTCGCGCTCCGCCGCGACAAGGGCGTCGTCTTCTCCCCCAGCGGCAAGGCCGCCGTCTGCTACCGGGTCGTGTCGGGGGTGATGCTGGCCAGCGGCGACCCGATCGGCGACGTGGAGGCCTGGCCCGGCGCCATCGAACGGTTCATGGACGAGGCCAGGGCCCACTCCTGGACCCCGGCCGTGATGGGCTGCAGCGAGACCGGCGGCGAGGTCTGGACCCGCGAGACCGGGCTCGATGCCCTGGAGCTCGGCGACGAGGCGGTGGTGGATGTCGCGGATTTCTCGCTCGCCGGGCGCGCGATGCGCAACGTACGCCAGATGGTGAAGCGCATTGAACGGCTCGGCTACGAGACCCGGGTACGACGTGTGAGCGACATCGACGAGGCCGAACTGACCCGCATCCGGCACGCCGCCGCCGACTGGCGCGGCACCGACAACGAGCGCGGCTTCTCCATGGCGCTCGGCCGGATCGGCGACCCGGCCGACGGCGACTGCGTCATCGCCACCGCGCACAAGGCCGACGAGCACACCGCCGACTCCCCCTACGGCGACCTGAAGGCCGTACTCCACTTCGTCCCGTGGGGCCGCGACGGCATGTCCCTCGACCTGATGCGCCGCGACCGCTCCGCCGACCCCGGCATGAACGAGCTGCTGATCGTCGCCGCCCTCCAGGCCTCGTCCCGGCTGGACGTCCGACGCGTCTCGCTGAACTTCGCGATGTTCCGCTCGGCGCTCGCCCGCGGCGAGAAACTGGGCGCGGGACCGGTGCTGCGGGCCTGGCGCGGACTGCTGATCTTTCTCTCGCGCTGGTTCCAGATCGAGTCGCTGTACAAGTTCAACGCCAAGTTCCGGCCCCGCTGGGAGCCGCGCTTCGTCGTCTACCGCGCCGCCCGCGACCTGCCCCGCATCTCGCTGGCGGCCATGCAGGCGGAGGGCTTCGTGCACCTCGCCCTGCCCCGCCCCTTCGCCCGCCGCTTCCCGGCCCCACGGCCCCGCCCCTGCGCCCACACCCTCGCGCCCAGCCAGGAACAGCACGCCCGCGCAGCGTAGCGCCGCTCCGTACGGGGCCTACGCTGGTCGCATGAGTACGTTGCGTGGACGAGGCACGGTCCAGGGCCTGCCGGAGTGGGACCGCTGCGCGGTCATGGGTGTCGTGAACGTGACCCCGGACTCCTTCTCCGACGGGGGCCGCTGGTTCGACACCACGATCGCGGTCAAACACGGCCTCGACCTGGTCGCCCAGGGCGCCGACCTGATCGACGTCGGCGGCGAGTCGACCCGCCCCGGCGCCAGCCGGGTGGACGCCTCCGAGGAGCTGCGGCGCGTTGTTCCGGTGGTCAGGGGCCTGGCCTCCGAAGGGGTCACGGTCTCCGTGGACACCATGCGGGCCCGGGTCGCCGAGGAGGCGGTCGCGGCCGGGGCCGTACTGGTCAACGATGTGAGCGGCGGCCTCGCCGACCCCGACATGATCCGGGTCGTCGCCGCGGCCGGCGCCCCCTTCGTCGTGATGCACTGGCGCGGCTTCAGCAAGTCCATGAACAGCCGCGCGGTGTACGGGGACGTCGTCGCCGAGGTCGTCACGGAGCTGCGGGAACGGATGGACGCCGTGGTCGCGGGCGGTGTCGCCCCGGAACGGATCGTGATCGACCCCGGCCTCGGCTTCGCCAAGGACGCCTGCCACGACCTCGCCCTGGTCGCCCACCTCGACGAGCTGCGCGCCCTGGGCCGCCCGCTGCTGGTCGCCGCCTCCCGCAAACGCTTCCTCGGCCATGTGCTGGCCGGCGAGGGCGCCGCACCGCCGCCCGCCCGCGAACGCGACGCCGCCACCGCGGCCGTCTCCGCGCTCTCCGCCCACGCGGGTGCCTGGGCCGTACGGGTCCACGAGGTACGGGCCACGGCCGACGCCGTGCGGGTCGCCCGCGCCGTCGAGGGGGCCGCGTGACCGGGTCCCGCGACGAGCACGCGGAGGCGGCCGCCGACATCGCGGCCGTCGAGCAGGCCAACACCGCCTTCTACGAGGCGATGGAACGCGGCGACTACGAGGAGCTCTCCGGGCTCTGGCTGCCCGGCGAGGACCTCACGGTCTCCTGCGTCCACCCGGGCTGGCCGGTACTGACCGGCCGTGGCGAGGTGCTGCGCAGCTACGCACTGATCATGGCGAACACCGAGTACATCCAGTTCTTCCTGACCGATGTCGGGGTCTCGATGACCGGCGACACCGCTCTGGTGACCTGCACGGAGAACATCCTCAGCGGCGGCCCCGCGGAGGACGGCAACGCCCTCGGCCCGCTCGTCGGCCAACTCGTCGTGGCCACCAATGTGTTCCGGCGTACACCGGACGGCTGGAAACTCTGGTCCCACCACGGCTCGCCCGTACTGACCGAAACCGGTGAGGAAGAGGACGAAGAGACACCCTCCTGACCCGGTGGTCGAGTGGCCGCGCCCCCGCAGGGGGTTGGATCCGGGAAGTGCGGGTATACGCGGCTACCAGTGCCGTGAGGCCGCGACCACGGCCCCCACGGGCGAGCGCTGTCGGTGCTCGCAGGTAGATTCGAAAGAGAGCACCTCGCCGTCCGCACGCGGCCCGTGTCTCTACGCCCTACGACAGCAGGAGTGATTCGCGTGGATCGTGTCGCGCTGCGCGGCCTCAAGGCCCGTGGACACCATGGCGTCTACCCCAAGGAACGGGAAGAGGGCCAGACTTTCATCGTCGACCTGGTGCTCGGCCTGGACACCCGCCCCGCGGCGGCCACCGACGACCTGACGAAGACCGTGCACTACGGCATCGTCGCGGAGGAGGTCGTCGGCGTGGTGCAGGGTGAACCCGTCGATCTGATCGAAACGCTCGCGGAGCGCATCGCCCAGCAGTGCCTCAAGCACGAAGGAGTCGAGGAGGTGGAGGTGGTGGTGCACAAGCCGGATGCGCCGATCACCGTCCCCTTCGACGATGTGACCATCACCATCACCCGGAGCCGAGTATGACCGCGTTTCCCACCGAAGGGCAGAGCGACCCGACCGTGCAGCCGGTGCCCGCCTCCGTGGTCGAGCAGGTGGACGCGGCGGACAGCACTCTCTCCAACCCCAAGCGTGCCGTGATCTCCCTGGGATCCAACCTCGGCAATCGCCTGGAGACCCTCCAGGGCGCCATCGACGCCCTGGAGGACACCCCCGGCCTGCGGGTCAAGGCCGTCTCCCCGGTGTACGAGACGGAGCCCTGGGGCGTCGCCCCCGGCTCCCAGCCCTCGTACTTCAACGCGGTGGTCGTCGTGCGGACGACGCTCCCCCCGTCCTCCCTCCTGGAGCGCGGCCAGGCCATCGAGGAGGCCTTCGACCGGGTCCGCGATGAGCGCTGGGGCCCGCGCACCATCGACGTCGACATCGTGGCGTACGCGGATGTCGTCTCCGACGACCCGGTGCTCACCCTCCCCCACCCCAGGGCCCATGAGCGCGCCTTCGTCCTCGCCCCGTGGCACGACATCGACCCCGATGCCCAGCTGTCCGGCGCCGGATCCGTGGCGGAGCTGCTGGCCGGGGTCGGCCGGGACGGCGTGCTGCCCCGGGCCGATCTGGAACTCCGTCTGCCCGAGTAGTCGTTAGGCTCAACGGAAACGGATCACCGGCGCCGCGGTTTCCCGGCGAGGGGGACCACGGGCGACACGGACCACTGGCGGCGAAGGGCGGACCACTCGGTGAAGCAACTCAGGCTCGGGGTACTGGCCGGCCTCTTCGCCGCCGCCGGGGTGCTCTCCTGGGGCGGCGCCCGCCTCTGGGACTCCCTGGGCAGCCTGCCGAGCGTTCCTCTCGCCGCGCCCATCGTGCTCGCTGTGATCGCCGTCATTCTGCTGGCGACGGCTCTCTCCATCCGCTCCCGGCTGCGCGCCCAGCGCGAGCGCCGGCCGGGAGCCAAGGGCGTCGAGCCGCTGATGGCGGCCCGAGCGGTCGTCTTCGGTCAGGCCAGCGCCCTGGTCGTCTCCCTGGTCTCCGGCATGTACGGCGGCATCGGCGTCTTCCTGCTCGGCTCCCTGGACATCCCGGCCCGCCGCGACCAGGCGATCTACGCGGGCTTCGCGGTCCTGGCGGGCATCGCGGTGATCGCCGCGGCCCTCTGGCTGGAGCGCATCTGCAAGCTCCCGGACGACGAGGACAACGACAAGAGCTCGGCGGCCGCATAGGGCCTGTCCGGCGGACAGGCCCCAGGGCGTGTTTCGTTGTCAGCGCGCCATGATCAGGCTCATGGCCTCGGCGCGCGTCGCGGGGTCGCGGAGCTGTCCGCGCACCGCCGAGGTCAGCGTCTTCGCCCCGGGCTTGCGGATGCCCCGCATCGACATGCACATGTGCTCGCACTCGACGACGACGATGACCCCGCGCGGCTCCAGGATCTCCATCAGGGACTCGGCGATCTGCGTGGTCAGCCGCTCCTGGACCTGCGGGCGCCGGGCGTAGACATCGACCAGCCGGGCCAGCTTGGAGAGGCCGGTGATCTTGCCGCTGGTGGCCGGGATGTACCCGACGTGCGCGACGCCCCGGAACGGCACCAGGTGGTGTTCACAGGTACTGAACACCTCGATGTCCTTGACCAGCACCATCTCGTCGTGACCGAGGTCGAACGTCGTCGTCAGGACGTCCTCGGGCTCCTGGTGGAGGCCCCCGAATATCTCCTTGTACGCCCGTGCCACCCGTCCCGGCGTCTCGCGCAGTCCCTCGCGGTCCGGGTCCTCGCCCACCGCGATGAGGAGTTCGCGGACGGCGGCCTCGGCCCTCTTCTCGTCGAACTCGCCGATCGGACCCTGGCCGTCCAGCGTCACCGGGTCGGTCATCTGTGCCTCGTTCCTCTGAGCTGTCACCCGCGCATACCTCCGCACGGACGTACGAAAAAGCCGCGCCCCCACAGGCTAGAACCTGTGGGGGTGAGGGAGCCGTCATGGGCCCGGTAGCCGGTTCCCATGCCTTCCGTCCCGTCCATGTCCTTCATCGAGTGCCCTTCGTGCCCGGCGG
>NZ_JBSFET010000040.1:0-60987 GCF_053594575.1 Streptomyces sp. NPDC001880 | reverse complement strand
CCGTAGCGGTCTGCGGAGCTGCCGGCCGTGAGCAGCAGGCCCGACTGGACCAGCGAGTAGGCGTTGATCATCCACTGACGCACCACACGGCCCCGCACCATTTCCCACCACCGTTGACGCAGGTCCGACGGTAGCTTCACTATACGGATTGTTGATTCCAGCCAGCGGAAGCAGTGTGACTGTGGAGGGTGTGGAAATGAGTCAGCAGGAGAAGGTGGCAACGAGCCTCGCAGGTGCGGTCGGCGAGGAGATCAGCGCTTCCCTCACCGAGGTCGACGCCGAGCTGGCACGCCGCTACCCGGGGGACCCGGGTACGCGCCAGCCGGTCCACACGGTCTACGTTCCCGGCGACACCTTCACTGCGGACACCATTCGCTCCTGGGGCGACCTGGCCCTCAGGTCTCTCGACGAGCACGCCCCGGACGCGGCCTCGTTCGCCGCTGTTCTCGGCATCCCGGACGAACTCGCCGGGCCCGTCCACGACCGGGTGCGCGCCAAGCTGGAGCGCGAGCCGGTCGAGGACCTCCGCATCGACTTCGAGGACGGCTACGGCCCCCGCCCCGACGCCGAGGAGGACGAGGCCGCCGCCCGCGCCGCCCGGCTGGTCTCGAAGGCATACGAGAGCGGCACCGCGGCCCCGTACATGGGCATCCGGACGAAGTGCATGGAGGCCGCCGTACGCGACCGCGGAATCCGTACCACGGACATCTTCCTCACCGGTCTGATGCAGGCCGGCGGCCTGCCCGACGGGCTGGTCCTCACGCTCCCCAAGGTGACCTACCCCGAGCAGGTCACCGCCTTCGTCCGGCTGCTCGAAGCGTTCGAGCAGGCACACGGGCTGCCCGCCGGGCGGCTCGTATTCGAGATCCAGATCGAGACGAGCCAGTCCATCCTCGCCGCCGACGGCACCGCCGCCGTGGCCCGCATGATCGACGCGGCGCGGGGCCGTGCCACCGGCCTGCACTACGGCACCTTCGACTACAGCGCCTGCGTCGGCGTCAGCGCCGCCTACCAGGCCAGTGACCACCCGGCCGCCGACCACGCCAAGGCCGTCATGCAGGTCGCCGCCGCGGGCACCGGCGTACGGGTCTCGGACGGCTCCACCAACGTCCTCCCGGTCGGCCCCACCCCTCAGGTCCACGAGGCCTGGAGGCTCCACTACGGCCTCGTCCGCCGAGCCCTGGCACGCGCCTACTACCAGGGCTGGGACATGCACCCGGCCCACCTGCCGACCCGGTACGCGGCCGTGTACACCTTCTACCGCGAGGGCCTGGAACAGGCCACCGCGCGGCTCGCCGCGTACGTGGCCAAGGCCGGCGGGGACGTCATGGACGAACCCGCCACGGCCAAGGCGCTCAGCGGCTACCTCCTGCGCGGTATCGACTGCGGTGCGCTGGACACCGCCGAGGTCGCCCGACTGACCGGGCTGACGCGGGCGGAGCTCGAAGCATTCGCGTCGCCGCGGCGGGCCGATCTCACGGTGACCGCACCCTAGGGTGCGGTCAGATCCTGGCCCGGCCGGATCTTCAGCACCCACCTGACCGCCGACCGCACGGCTCAGGAGGGCGGAAGCTCGCCCGAGCCGCGCGCGATGAGCGTCGTGGGGAGTTCCACCCGGGCCGGGGCGTGGTCGGCGCCGTCCAGGCGACGGAAGAGGTGCTCGGCGGCGGTGCGGCCGACGGCGGCGGCGTCCTGGGAGATGACGGTGATGCCGAGCAGATCGGCCAGTTCGATGTCGTCGAAGCCGACCAGGGCGATGCGGCGTTCCTGCTCGGCCAGGACACGCACCACCGTGACCGTCACCCGGTTGTTGCCCGCGAAGACGGCGGTGACGGGCTCGGGGCCGGAGAGCATCCGCTCGGTGGCGGCCCGGACCCGGTCGGGATCGGTCGAGCCGAGGGACACCCAGGAGTCCTCGACCTGTGTCCCCGCGTCCGCCATCGCCGCGTGGTATCCGCG
The DNA here is from genome assembly GCF_053594575.1 of Streptomyces sp. NPDC001880. Classification (NCBI taxonomy): domain Bacteria; kingdom Bacillati; phylum Actinomycetota; class Actinomycetes; order Kitasatosporales; family Streptomycetaceae; genus Streptomyces; species Streptomyces sp. NPDC001880. The sequence goes on along the minus strand of NZ_JBSFET010000040.1, from coordinate 59,028 downwards.
CAGCCGTTCGGTGGCGGTGTGGATGCGCGGCTGGTCGCCGATGAAGCCGATCCGGCGGTGGCCGTGCGCGATCAGATGGGCGACGCCCTCGCGGGCGCCGCCGAAGCTGTCGGAAAGGACCATGTCGGCGTCGATGCGGCCCGCCGGGCGGTCCACGAAGACGGTGGCGACGCCCGCCTTGATCTCCGGCTCCAGATAGCGGTGGTCGTCACCGGCCGGAATCACGATGAGTCCGTCCACCCGGCGCGCGCACAGGGCGAGTACGAGCTCCTGCTCGCGCTCCGGGTCCTCGGCGCTCGACCCGTTGATGAGCAGGGCGCCATGTGCCCGCGCGACCTCCTCCACTGCTCGGCTCAGCGGCCCGTAGAACGGGTCGGCAAGATCCTCCAGGACCAGGCCGATCGAGGCGGTGCGGCCCTTGCGCAGGACGCGCGCGCTGTCGTTGCGGCGGAAGCCGAGTGCCTCGATGGCCTCCTGGACCCGGCGCTCGGTGTCGGGTGTGACCCCAGGCTCGCTGTTGACCACGCGGGAGACCGTCTTGAGGCCCACTCCGGCGCGGGCCGCCACATCCTTCATGGTCGGCCGGTTGCCGTAGCGGTTCTCGGAGTGACGGGCGGTCTCGGCCACGGTGCGCTGTCCTGTCCTGGGGTGCGGGCGGTCCGGAGGCTGTGCGGGCGGTGCCGCGGAGCCGACCGGAGGCTGTGCCGACGAGCATAGGCCCTGGACAACGTTGTCAGCTGAATGAAGACTGGGCAGACTGTTACCCGAAGCCGCAGGTCCCCGCCCCCCTACTCACGGAGCCACACCGATGCATACCGACCTCGTTGCCGCGCTGGACGTCGGCGGCACCAAGATTGCCGCCGCGCTGGTCGACGGCGACGGCGCTCTTCTCGTACGGGCGCAGCGGCCGACGCCCGCCCGTGAGAGCGCCGAGACGGTCATGGGTGCCGTGACAGAGGTCCTTGCCGAGCTGTCCGGCTCCCCGCTGTGGGGGCGGGTGTCGGCGGTCGGTATCGGCAGCGCGGGCCCGGTCGATGCCTCGGCCGGTACGGTCAGCCCGGTCAACGTCCCCGTATGGCGGGACTTCCCGCTGGTGGAGCGGGTCGGCAGGGCGGTCGGCGCACTGCCCGTCGAGCTGGTCGGCGACGGGGTCGCGATGACGGCCGCCGAGCACTGGCTGGGCGCCGCCCGGGGTTACGACAACGTGCTCTGCATGGTGGTGTCGACAGGTGTCGGCGGCGGGCTCGTCCTCGGCGGCAGGCTGCACCCCGGCCCCACGGGCAACGCCGGGCACATCGGTCATGTCAGCGTGGACCTGGACGGCGCCCCGTGCCCCTGCGGTTCGCGCGGCTGTGTCGAGCGCATCGCCAGCGGTCCGAACATCGCTCGCCGTGCGCTGGAGGCCGGCTGGCGGCCCGGACGGGACGGCGATGCCTCGGCCGCTGCCGTGGCCGCTGCCGCGCGTGCGGGGGACCCGGTGGCCCTCGCCTCGTTCGAGCGCGCCGCCCAGGCGCTCGCCGCCGGGATCGCCGCCACCGCCGTGCTCGTCGAGATCGACATCGCGGTGATCGGCGGGGGAGTGGCCGGTGCGGGCGACATCCTCTTCGCACCGTTGCGCGGGGCCCTGCGGCAGTACGCCACGCTCTCCTTCGTCCGGCAGATCGAGGTGACGCCGGCGGTGATGGGCGCCGACGCGGGACTGGTGGGCGCGGCCGCCGCGGCGGCGCGTGTCGGTCCGGGCGGCGCGGCGGCACAGGGCTGACCGGCGCGGCAGGCGAGGAAGCGCCGGGCGGGCTCCAGGACCTTGTTCCTGGAGTCCGCCCGGCGGCCGAACGCGTGGCTTCGCCGCCACCGCGACCGCTCGTCAGCAGGTGATCCGCAGGTCCGCCCAGTCCGCGTGGTCGGAGTCGATGCCGTCCCCGCCGTCGGTGACCACCAGACGTACCACCTGCGCACCGTCTACATCCGCGGTGACCGGCTGGGCGGCCGTCGCGCCGGTCAGTACACCGGTGGACGCCGCCTTCGTGCCGTCGGCCCAGACCTCGAAGGCGACCGTTCCCTTGGTGCCCGTCTCGTCGTCGACCCCCACCTGTGCCGTCACGGTGCGGCACACCCGGCCGGTGTAGAACTCGACGGAGCTGTCGGCGTGCACGCCGAGGCCCTTGGCGAAGACCGTGCCGCCGATCGTCAGCGGATGCCCGTCGCCCGCACCGCTCTCACCGTTGCTGGTGTCCCGCTCGACGGGGCCCCAGCCGTTGGCGGCGGAGAGTTGCGGCAGATCGCCGAGGTGGTTGACGCCCGCCGGTGGCGCGACCACCACATGGGCCCGCAACGGAACCGTGGTCCGCACCCGCGTTCCGTCCGGTGAGCGGTACCGGGAGTCGAGTGTCAGGTCGTACGCACCGGTGGGGGTGCCGGCCGGGGCCGTCACCTGCCAGCGGGTGGCCAGGGAACGGCCGGTCGGCAAGGTCGGCGAAGCGGTCGGCGACACCGCCTTCACCTGCCAGCCCGCGGGGCCGGTGAGCAGCGCCGAGACCTTCTTGGCGGGGGTACGGCCCAGGCCGGTGACCGTCGTGGTCAGCGTGGTGGTGCGTCCGGACTCGATCAACGGGCTGGATTCCAGGCCGAGTTCCACGGCGGGCGGATGCGCGGCCCACGTGCCGTCGGCGGCGACCCGCAGCAGCACCGTCCCGTGCGCCGGGACGGTCGCCGCCAGGGTGCCCGCCGTGTTGTACGAGCTGTGCGCCCACAGGTCGCGCATCGTGTACCCGTCGGCCTTCGGCAGCCCCACCGCCGCGGCCGTGGTCGCGATGCGCTGTGCGCTGCCGGTCTCGTTGAAGAGGGCGACGGCACGGCTGCCGTCCTGCATCTCCTTGGCGACCACCCAGCGCCCGCCAGCGGAGGAGACCACGGTGCCCTGCTTGCCGAGCGGGTCCTGATCGACGGCGATGACCTCGCGGTTGGAGAGGATCTCGAAGGTCTCCGCGCTCGCCTTGCGCAGATCGGAGCCGATGAGCAGCGGCGCCGCCATCACGGACCACATGGAGAAGTGCGTGCGGTACTCCGTGTCCGTCATGCCACCGTTGCCGACCTCCAGCATGTCGGGGTCGTTCCAGTGCCCCGGACCTGCGGCGGCCGCGAGGGGCAGGTTCTTCTTCATGATCGACAGCATGCTGCCCCAGCTGTCGTTGATGTCGCCGGTCGTACGCCAGAGGTTGCCGATCTCACCGGCCCATTCCCAGGGCTTGTTCTCGCCCCATTCGCAGATGCTGTAGACGATGGGGCGGCCGGTCGCGGCCAGCGCGTCCCGCATCGTCGTATAGCGCTGCTTCGCGTCGACGCCCAGGTTGTTGCAGTTGTCGTACTTCAGATAGTCGATGCCCCAGTCGGCGAACTGCTGTGCGTCGCTGTACTCGTGGCCCAGCGCGCCAGGGAGTCCCACGCTGTCGCAGGTCTTGGTGCCTGCGCTGGTGTAGATGCCGATCTTGAGGCCTTTGGAGTGGACATAGTCCGCGACTTCCTTGATCCCGTTCGGGAAGCGCTGCGGATCGGCCTCCAGCTTGCCCTCCGCGTTGCGCTGCGGCTTCGCCCAGCAATCGTCGAGATTGACGTAACTGTAGCCCGCGTCCTTGAGACCCTTCTCGACGAAGATGTCGGCGATGCCTTTGACCATCGATTCGTCGAACTCGGCCCGGCAGTGGGTGGAGTTCCAATTGTTGAACCCCATCGGTGGGGTGAGCGCAAGGCCGTTTTCGGACTGCGGTGCCCCTGCGCGATCGGGAGCGGAATCCGGCGAGTCGGCGAGGGCGGGAACGGTCGTGCCCGCGACACACAACAGCCCGGCCATCAGCGCTCCGATGATGACTCCACGGCGGCCGGTTCTGGTTGTACGGGTTGGAAGATGACGCATCGTTACGTTCCTCCATACTCGTGCATGATCGGATGACGACGTGTGCACGCCAATGCGTGCGATTACGTTAGAGCGTGTTGAAGTCTGTTGGTAGAGGGGTGGGCGACGGTAGTCAGACATCTCGTCAAAACCCTTGACGCCGCTGTCGCTTGGGGGTGTGATCCAATCGCACGTTCGGTTGTGTTGGGTTGCATCTCCGGAGGAGTTGGGCATGACGCAGTCTGATGGCGACAGGTCAGGTGTGCCGGGAAGTGTCGCGGGACATCGGATGTCCCGGCGAAGTCTGCTGCGTGGTGCTGCTGTTGGTGCCGGTGCCGTGACGCTGCCCGCGTTGCTCACCGCCTGCGGGGGCGGTCCCGGTGGCGACGGAAAGACCATCACCTTGGGCTCGAATTCCTCCGATCCCGTTCCGAAGAAGGCCTTCGCCGACGCCTTCACCGCGTACGAGGCGCAGTCGGACGGACGAAAGGTGAAGGTCAACACTGTCGACCACAACACCTTTCAGGAGAACATCAGCCGGTATCTCCAAGGCAAGCCGGACGATGTCTTCATGTGGTTCGCCGGCAACCGGATGCAGTTCTTCGCCGAAAAGGGTCTGCTGCACGACATCAGCGACAACTGGCGTGACTACAAAGGATTCTCGCCCGCGCTGAAGGACCAGTCCACCGGGGCGGACGGCAAGCAGTACCTCACGCCCTACTACTACTATCCGTGGGCCGTCTTCCACCGCAAGAGCCTCTTCGTCGACCGCGGTTATCAGGCGCCGAGGACACTCGACGAGTACGTGGCGCTCGCCCGGCAGATGAAGAAGGACAAGCTTGACCCGATCGCGTTCTGCGACAAGGACGGCTGGCCCGCCATGGGCACCTTCGACTACATCGACATGCGGACCAACGGCTACGAATTCCACAAGAGCCTGATGGCGGGGGAAGTCGCCTGGACCGACAAGCGGGTCAGGGAGGTCTTCGACATCTGGCGCCGGCTGCTGCCGTACTGCCAGCAGGGCGCCAACGGCCGTACCTGGCAGGAGGCCGCCAACAGCCTTCAGAAGAAGGAAGCCGGCATGGCCGTCTTCGGACTGCCGCACCCCGGCGCCCAGTTCCCCAGGGGCGAACAGGGCGACATCGACTTCTTCCCCTTCCCCGTCATAAACCCGGAGCACGGGCAGGACGCGGTCGAAGCGCCCATCGACGGTTTCCTGCTGGCGAAGAAGTCGAAGAACCTCAAGAACAAGAAGACCCTGGAGAGCGCCAAGGACCTGCTCAAGTGGCTTGCCACCGGGAAGGCCGAGGACATCTACCTCAAGAGCGACCCGAACAACATCGCGGTCAGCGACCTGGCGGACATCTCCGCGTACTCACCGCTTCAGAAGAAGGCCGTGGAGCTGGTCTCCGGCGCGAAGCAGATCTCCCAGTTCCTGGACCGGGACACCAGACCGGACTTCTCCTCCACGGTCATGATCCCGGCGATCCAGAAGTTCATCAGCGACCCGAACGACGTGGACGGACTGGTCAACGACATCGAACGGCAGAAGAAGACCATCTTCGCCGCCGACTGACCCCGGACGACCCCGATGGCATCCGACCGAATCTGGAGTACCGACCGTGTCGTTGACCCCGGCCCGGCGCACCGGAAGGCGGGCCGCGCGGCGGTTCACCGGCCGCGACCTCGCCGTACTCGGTGTGCTGCTCGGCATACCCGTCCTGCTCGACGCCGTCGTCGTCTGGGGACCGACCCTCGCCTCGGTGGTGCTCTCCTTCACCGGTTGGGACGGCATCGGTGACATCAAGTGGGTCGGTACGCAGAACTACGAGAATCTCTTCACCAACTACCCGCAGTTCTGGCCCGCGGCCCGGCACAATCTGCTCTGGCTCGCCTTCCTCGGCCTGGTGGCCGCCCCGTTCGGGCTGCTGCTGGCGGTGCTCATCGACCGGGGGGTGAGTTTCAGCCGCTTCTACCAGTCGACGCTGTACATGCCCGTCGTGCTGTCGCTCGCCGTGGTCGGGTTCATCGCCCAACTGGTCTTCTCCCGCGACCAGGGCGCACTGAACGCGGTCATCGGGGACAGGGGTTCACCGACGGACTGGCTCGGCGACCCGGACCTGAACATCTGGATGGTCCTGCTGGCCGCCGCCTGGCGGCACACCGGCTATGTGATGATCCTCTACCTCGCCGGCCTGAAGGCCGTCGACCCCTCGCTCAAGGAGGCCGCGGCGATCGACGGAGCGGGCGAGGCCCAGACCTTCTTCCGCATCGTCCTGCCCACCCTGCGGCCGGTCAATGTCATCGTCGGCGTCATCACCGTCATCGAGTCCCTGCGTGCGTTCGACATCGTGTACGCGGTCAACCACGGCCGCAACGGACTCGAACTGCTCTCGGTGCTCGTCACCGACAACATCATCGGTGAGGCCAGCCGGATCGGTTTCGGCTCCGCCATCGCCGTGGTCATGCTCGCCGTCTCCCTGGGATTCGTCGTGACGTATCTGGTCCAGGAGCTCCGAGGGGAGAAGAACCGTTGACCGTCGAAGCCGCCCCCGCCCGCCCCGCCGCCCAGCCGGCGCCGCCGGTTCCCGCCGCGGCCCGGCGCCGGAACCGCGCCGGCCGGATCGGTGTCCATGCCTTCCTGACGGCGGTCTCCCTCGCCTTTCTCACCCCGCTCCTGCTCGCGGTGTACGCCTCGCTGCGGCCGTACGACGAGACCTCGGAGCACGGCTACTTCTCGCTGCCCCGCCACCTCTCCCTGGACTACTACCGGCAGGCGTTCACCGACTCCGGCATGACGAAATACTTCGTCAACACCATGATCATCGCGGTTCCCGGGGTGCTCGTCACCCTCTTCCTCGCCTCGTTCGTGGCCTTCGCGGTGGCGCGCCTGAGGATGCGCGGCGGGCTCGTCCTGCTGATGCTCTTCACCGCGGGGAACCTGCTGCCGCAACAGGTGATCGTGACGCCCCTGTACGTGGTCTTCAACCGCATCCCGTTGCCCTACTGGATGTCCGACTCGATGACGATGTTCGACTCGTACTGGGCCGTCGTCGCCGTCCAGATCGGATTCCAGCTCGGCTTCTGCGTCTTCGTCCTGGCCAATTTCATGCGCACCCTGCCGCAGGAGATCCTGGAAGCGGCCGTGGTCGACGGCGCGGGCGTGTGGACCCAGTACTGGCGGATCACACTGCCCCTGTGCCGCCCGGCCCTGGCCGCGCTCGGCACGCTCCAGTTCACCTGGATGTACAACGACTTCCTGTGGGCGCTGGTCTTCATCTCCGACGGCGACAAGCTCCCGATCACCTCGGCGCTCAACAACCTCAGGGGCCAGTTCTTCACTGACTACAACCTGCTCGCCGCGGGCTCGGTGATCGTCGCCCTGCCCACGATCGTGGTCTTCCTGCTGCTCCAGCGCCATTTCATCGCGGGCCTCACCCTGGGCTCCAGCAAGGGGTAAGGGGTGGGGGCTGTGGCCGCCGCGGAGAACGGATCCACCTGCTCCGCTGGTGAGGGAAGGGTGAGGGAAGGGGAGAGGCGGGGTGACTCTTCGGGGGCCGTCCCCGGCCCGTCCGGTCGAATGGCACGCGGCTTCGGACCGGGCCCCGGCCTCAGCAGTCTCGGTCCGGCGACTGCTGCGGAACGACCGCCAGAAACGCGTCCTGTTCCAGACCATCACCACCTCGACCGCGACGCCCGCGCAGCGGCGGGCGGCCGCGAACTCCTCCGCAGGCCAACTGCCCCGCGGCCCTCCTGCGGGGAAACCGCTCATGCACTGTGCGACGCACACTGCACCCCCTGGTCGTCGGTCGGACAGGTCCGCTCCAACGACCTCCACGCCTCACCGCTACGGCCGTGCGCATCGCCGGACGCATGCGAACGGGCGTCGGCCGTGGGCAGCCGGCGGTTTCGGGCGGGGAACAAGCATCGCCACAGCCGGGTTTTCGCGGCAGGGTGTTGCGGGCAAGCCACAGGGGGCTACGGAGGAGGGGGAACCGTGATCGTCTGGATCAACGGTGCGTTCGGCGCGGGCAAGACGAGCGCCGCGCGTGAACTGATCGATCTGATCCCGAACAGCACTTTCTACGACCCCGAACTGATCGGCGGGGAGCTGCGGCAGTTGCTGCCCCAGAAGAGACTCGCCGAGGTGACGGACTTCCAGGACCTGCCGATCTGGCGGCGACTGGTCGTGGACACCGCGGCGGCCCTGCTCGCCGAGGTGTCCGGTGTGCTGGTGGTGCCGATGACTCTGCTTCGACAGGAGTACCGCGACGAGATCTTCGGAGGACTGGCCTCCCGGCGCATCGCGGTGCGCCACGTCCTGCTCTCACCTGAGGAAACGATCCTGCGCAAGCGGATCGCCGACCGCGTGGAGTATCCCGCCGACCCGGAGCACAGCGAACGGGTACGGCAGTGGGCCTACCAGCACATCGAGCCCTTCCGGGTCGCGCTCGGCTGGCTCAGCCGGGACGCCCACGTCATCGACACCGGCGCGCTCACCCCGTACGGAACGGCCGAGCGCATCGCCGAGGCGGTCAGCAGCGGCGCCGCCACCCCGTGCGAGATCGTGCAGACACCCGAGCCGACCGCGGAGACCGTGGCGGCCGGCGTACTGCTCTTCGACGAGTACGACCGGGTACTGCTCGTCGACCCGACGTACAAGCCCGGGTGGGAATTCCCCGGCGGAGTGGTCGAGTCCGGCGAGGCACCGGCCCAGGCCGGGATCCGTGAAGTGGCCGAGGAGATAGGCATCCATCTCGACCGGGTGCCGAAACTCCTCGTCGTCGACTGGGAGGCCCCCAGCCCGCCCGGCTACGGGGGCCTGCGGCTGCTCTTCGACGGCGGCCTGCTGACCGGCGCCGACGCCCAGCGGCTGCTGTTGCCCGGATCCGAACTGCGCGGCTGGCGGTTCGTCACCGAGGCGGAAGCGGCCACCCTGCTGCCCCCGACCCGGTACGAACGGCTGCGCTGGGCGCTGCGCGCCCGCGAGCGGTCAACCGTGCTCAACCTGGAGGCCGGAGTCCCGGTCGGCTGAGGCGAGCATCGAGGCGGAGAGCGCGTCGAGCACCGCTTCCCTGCTCCCGCTCGCCGCGGACTCCTGAAGCAGTCGTTCAGCCTCCGTCGGCGGTGCCCAGCCGATCCCCGTCCCCTTTGTCACGGGCCGATCCTGTGAAACCGGGCCCGGACCGCCCCGGGGGAGGGTGGTCCGGGCCCGGCCCGGCGGAACGCGGCGCGATCGGTGACGCCTGGTCAGGCGCGCTTGGAATCGGCGTAGTTGCGCAGGAACAGTGCCTCGGCGAGGGACAGCCGCTCCAGCTCCTGGGGCGAGACGCTTTCGTTCACCGCGTGGATCTGTGCCTCCGGCTCGCTCAGGCCGATCAGCAGGATCTCCGCCTCGGGGTAGAGGGCGGCGAGGGTGTTGCAGAGCGGGATCGAGCCGCCCATGCCGGACGTCTGCATCTTCTCGCCCGGGTACGCGACTTCCATCGCCTGCGCCATTGACGTGTACGCCGGGCTGGAGGTGTCCGCGCGGAACGGCTGGCCCTGACCGACCTGTTCCACCGTCACCCTGGCCCCCCATGGGGCGTGGGCCTTGAGGTGGGCGGTCAGCAGCGCGGTCGCCTCGGCGGCGTCCTGGCCCGGCGGGACCCGCAGGCTGACCTGTGCCCGCGCGCTCGCCTGGAGGGACGGTGTCGCGCCGATCACCGGCGGGCAGTCGATGCCGACGACCGTGACGGCGGGCCGGGCCCAGATGCGGTCGGCGACCGTGCCCGTGCCGATCAGCCCCACCCCGTCGAGGACCTTCGCGTCCTTGCGGAAATCGGCCTCCGGGTACTGGAGTCCGTCCCACTCGGTGTCCGTGGTGAGCCCGTCGACGGTTGTGGTGCCGTCCTCGGCGCGCAGCGACGCCAGCAGCTGGATCATCGCGGCCAGCGCGTCCGGGGCGGCGCCGCCGAACTGCCCGGAGTGCAGGTTTCCTTCGAGGGTGTCGAGCGTGACCCGGAGCATCGTCATGCCGCGCAGCGTCGCCGTGACCGTCGGCAGGCCGACCCGGAAGTTGCCGGTGTCGCCGATGACGATGGTGTCGGCGGCCAGCAGCTCGGGGTGCGCCTCCGCGTACCGCTCCAGACCACCGGTGCCCTGCTCCTCGGAACCCTCGGCGATCACCTTGACGGAGACCGGGACGCCGCCGTCGGCCTTGAGGGCGCGCAGGGCGAGGAGGTGCATGATGAAGCCGCCCTTGCAGTCGGCCGAGCCGCGCCCGTACCAGCGGCCGTCGCGCTCCGTCAGCTCGAACGGAGGGGAGAGCCAGGCGGACTCGTCGAGCGGCGGCTGCACGTCGTAGTGCGCGTAGAGCAGTACGGTCGGGGCGCCGGCCGGACCGGGCAGGAAGCCGTAGACCGACCGGGTGCCGTCGGGGGTGTCGAGAAGAGCGACGTCCTGGAAGTCCTCGGCGCGCAGCGCGTCGGCGACCCAGTCGGCGGCCGCCTCGCACTCGCTCTTCGGGAACTGCGCGGGATCCGCCACCGACTGGAAGGCCACCAGCTCGGTCAGCTCCGCCTTGGCACGGGGCATCAGCGAGGCAATGGTCTCGGAAATCGGATGGGCGGTCATGGGCACGCTCCTCGTCGGTGCGACGTTATATGTGTGAATCCGGCTGCATGTGCACCGAGTGTGCGGTGGCGCATGCAGGACGAACGCACGGTCGATCCTCCCACAGCGGGGGCCGGGAGCAACGCGCCGTAGGATGCCGTGAGCAGCATGGGCCACTGGTGGGATCGGGAGCAGAAGCACATCGTGAGCAGCGAGAACGCAGACGCCGTACAGGAGCACGAAGAGTCGTCCGTGTGGGATGTCGTCGTAGTCGGCGGCGGACCGGCCGGAGCCTCCGCGGCATACGCGGCGGCAGTCGCCGGTCGGCGGGTGCTGCTCCTTGAGAAGGCGGAGCTTCCCCGGTACAAGACATGTGGCGGCGGCATCATCGGGTTTTCGCGTGATTCGCTGCCGCCCGGGTTCGAACTTCCACTGCGGGACCGGATCCACGCGGTCACCTTCTCGCTCAACGGGAGGCTGGCGCGGACCCGCCGCTCCAAGCGGATGCTCTTCGGCCTCATCAACCGTCCCGAGTTCGACGCGGGTCTGGTCGAGGAGGCGCAGAAGGCGGGCGCCGAACTGCGCACCGGCGCGACGGTGACGAGGGTCGAGCAGCACGGCGCCTCGGTGCCCGACCGGCGCACGGTCGCCGTGGTGTTGTCCGGCGGCGAGACGGTCCTGGCCCGCGCGGTCGTCGGTGCCGACGGGAGCGCGGGGCGGATAGGAGCCCATGTCGGGGTGAAGCTCGACCAGGTGGACCTCGGCCTGGAGGCGGAGATCCCGGTTCCGGCGACGGTCGCCGAGGACTGGGTGGGGCGGGTGCTCATCGACTGGGGCCCCATGCCCGGCAGTTACGGCTGGGTCTTTCCCAAGGGCGATGTCCTGACCGTCGGTGTGATCTCGGCGCGGGGCGACGGGGCGGGGACCAAGCGCTATCTGGAGGACTTCATCGCCCGGCTCGGCCTCGCCGGTTTCGAGCCGAAGATCTCCTCCGGGCATCTGACGCGCTGCCGCAGCGACGACTCGCCGCTGTCACGCGGGCGGGTGCTGGTGTGCGGCGACGCGGCGGGGCTGCTGGAGCCGTGGACCCGCGAGGGGATTTCCTTCGCGCTGCGGTCGGGGCGGCTCGCCGGTGAGTGGGCGGTCCGGATCGCGGAGTCGCACGACGCGGTGGACGCCCGGCGCCAGGCGTTGAACTACGCCTTCGCCATCAAGGCGGGCCTCGGTGTCGAGATGGGCGTCGGACGGCGCATGCTGAAGCTGTTCGAGCGCCGCCCGGGGGTGCTGCACGCGGTGCTGACCGGATTCCGCCCGGCCTGGAACGCCTTTGCCGGAATCACCCGCGGCACGACTTCGCTCGGCGAGCTGGTCCGTACGCACCCGCTGGCCCAGCGGGCCCTGTCCGCGATGGATCGCTAGGGCGTGTTTCGGAAGTAGCGTCGTCCGCCCGGCGGATCGGGGCCGGGCAGACCCCGGCCGGGCGGACATCGCCCGGCGGATCGGGGCCGGGGAGGGGCCGGCCGCACGGTCAGCCCTCCACGGTGATCCGGAAGACGGGGTGGTCCGGGCAGGCCGCCAGCAGTTCGGCGTCCGAGGACTTCGCGGTGATGCCCTGGAAGTAGTCCTTGACCTCCCAGCCCCACCGCTCCAGGTAGGTGCGGATGACCAGCATCTTCTGCTCGTCGTCCGCGATTTCGACGGCTGTGAAGCCACAGGTCTTCCGGCCCACCCGCAGCTCGCCGCCGCCGGCGACGCGCATATTGCGCACCCACTGGGAGTGGCCCCGGGCGGAGACGAGGTACTGCGCGCCTCCATGGGAGTGGGGGTTCACGGGGATGCGCTGCATCTGACCGCTCTTGCGGCCGCGCACCGACATCTCGGCCGAGCCGAAAAGACTGAGGCCGTGGCGGGCGAGCCAGCCGACGATCCCATTCATCCGGACGTTGAGAGCGCTGCCCTGAAGGTAGTACGGCTGAGACATGGTGACCCCTCGGTGCTTTGAGAGCGGTGCTCTCGCTTGAGATCAGTGTGCACGAGATGGGTGCTCAAAAGCAAGAGCACTGCTCTCGTTCTTGGTCGGTGCTCTGCTTTCATGGCAGACTGAGGGCCATGAGCACTGTCCGAGGAGCCAGAGAGCGGGCCCGCATCGAGGTCACCGCCGCAATCAAGGACGAGGCGAAGAAGCAGCTCGCGGCCGAGGGCGCCGCCAAGCTGTCGCTGCGCGCCGTCGCACGAGAGCTCGGTATGGCGTCGTCCGCCATCTACCGCTATTTCCCCAGCCGGGACGAGCTGCTCACCGCCCTGATCGTCGACGCGTACGACTCCGTGGGTGAGATCGCGGAGGCCGCCCACCGGACCGCCAGTGCCGACGCCGCCCCCCACCTCGCCCGCTGGGTGGCCGTCGCCTGCGCCGTGCGTGACTGGGCGCTGGCCCACCCCCACGAGTACGGCCTGATCTACGGTTCGCCCGTGCCCGGTTACACGGCACCGCAGGCCACGATCGGCCCCGCCTCCCGCGTCGGCTTCGTTCTGATCGCCGTGGTCACGGACGCCTGCCGCACGGACGGCTTGGCCCTGCCGCCGCTCGCCGACGATCTGCGCGCCGAGGCCGAGCGGATGTCCGCCGAGCTCGCCCCCGGCCTTCCGCCGGAGGTCGCCGCCCCGCTGATCGCCGCCTGGTCACAGCTGTTCGGGCTGATCTCCTTCGAGGTCTTCGGCCAGTTCCACCGGGTGGTGGAGGCCAGGGAGGTCTTCTTCCGGGAAGCCGTCACCGAACTGGCCCGCACGGTCGGTCTGCCGAAGACCGTCGCGTAATCCCCGGTGATCGGCGCGCGGCGTCAGATCCGGTGCACAGCAAGGCGGAGGGATGCCCGAGCATGTCCAGCGCGAGCTGCCACTTCGCCCGGTGGTGCTCGCCCGCCGGGATCGGGCGGCGGGATCGGGCGGCGGGCTTGTCGGTCAGGCGCCTGGGCCCCGTTCCAGCCGCGGGGCAGATGCAGCCGCCAGGGCAGCGGGCATGACGCGGTGTCGGACGCCGTGTGGACACCGGCCCCGATCCGGCAGTTCGTGACCCTGCCCCGGGTGCCGGAACACTGTCTGGCCACCCCGGGCTTCGGGAGGCCGGTGTCGTCCACCACACACACCTGCCGGTGCACCACGGCCACCACCCGGCGGGCCGGCCCCGCCCGGACGGTGGACACCGGCCAGGCCGACGAGGACAGGAACTGCTGCGACTGCTGATCGTCCACACCGAGCAGTCCGGCCATCGGCTGGATCGGCCTCCGCCGCCCGTCCAGCAGCAGGCCCCGCAGGTACGGCCCGCCCTTCACCTGCTGATCCGCATGCGCCGGAGGCGCGAACACCTCCCCGGGGCATGTCCCCGGCCGGCCCGCGGCGAGGCTGCCGGTGGACCGGAAGGCCCGTCGGCGCGGGCGGGCCCGTCACACCACCCAGTGCGGGCGGCGGTCAGGCGACGGGGCCTTCAGCCCCTGTTCCTTGGCCAGGGCCATGCGCTGGATCGCCTCGCGCAGGGTCTCGGACGGCCAGGTGTACGGGATGCGCAGACGGTTCTCGAAGACGCCGGGATCGGTGGTGAACCTGGCGCCGCTCTCGATCCGTACGCCGTACTCCAGCGTCCGCTCGGCGAGGACGGAGGCGATGGGTTCACCGAGATCGACCCACAACGACAGCCCGCCCGGCGGTAGTTGCCACTGCCATTGGGGGAAGTATTCGGTCAATGCCGCTGCCAGGGCGTCCCGTTGCTCGCGCACCCGCGCGAGGTGGGCGGGCAGCAGATCCTCGGCGCTGCTGAGCAGCGCTTGCGCCAGAAGTTGGTCCAGCACGGAGCCGCCCAGATCGGAGACGATCCGTTGGGCCGCGAGCTCCGCCACGAGTTGCGTGGGCGCACGCAGCCAGCCGATGCGCAGGCCGCCCCAGTGGGTCTTGCTCATCGAGCCGATGGTGATGACCCTGCTGCCCCCGCCTTGCGCCGCGGAGGCGGCGAAGGGGCGGGGCGCGGGCACGTCGAGAGCCAGATCGGCCATGGTCTCGTCGATCACCAGCCAACTGTCGGCGGCCTGGGCAGCGCGCAGGACGCGGACCCGGTCCTGTTCGGGCATCAGCAGGCCCGTCGGATTGTGGAAGTCCGGCATGAGGAAGGTCAGTCGCGGGACCGTCCGGCGCAGGACGGCCTCGATGGCTTCGACGTCCCAGCCATGGTTCGACACCGGCACGGACGCAGTGCGCAGGCGCTCGCGGCGCATGGCCTCCAGAGCGTTGGGGTACGACGGGTTCTCGACCATGACCCGGTCGCCGGGGGTGGCCAGGAGCCCGAGAACCAGGGTCAGCGCGTGCTGCGCGCCGGAGGTGATCAGGACCTGCTCGGGAACGGTCGCGAGCCCTCGCCGGGTGAACCGCTCAGCGACCGCGGCCCGGAGCTCCGGCAGTCCGTACGGGTGGTATCCGGAAGAGCGTGTGTACACGGCCAGCTGGGGCGTGACCCTGTCGAGGGCCTCGGTCAGCACGTGCGGGGGCAGGCCCGGGGCCGCTCTGGCGAGATCGATGACGGTGTCGGGGGCGGGAAGGGCACGGGCGACGTGCTGGGGCAGTGCCCCCGCGGGCAGAGCCGTCCAGGTGCCGGAGCCCTGGCGGCTGTGTGCGTACCCGTTGGTGCGGAGCAGGTCGTAGGACGCGGTGACGGTCGGCCTGCTGAGATCGAGGGCCGCCGCCAGTGCCCGCTCGGCGGGCAGCCTGATGTGCAGGGCGATCCGGCCGTCGAGGATCAGCGCGCTGATGGCTTCGGACAGCTCGCGGTATACCGGCCGCGCGCCCGTGAGGTCGGGCAGCAAACTGGCCAGTTGTCGTCCGCTGAGGGATCGCGAGGGGCTGCTCACCTGGCCGCCCACAACATATTGGCCATGATTGCCATACCACTCTCCTCGTATTGGCCATCCAATTGCCGCCGCCGACTCTACAGACTCGCCGAGGGCGCAAGGAGCACCCGGAGAGCCTGAGGAGCAGCCATGGGAATCGCCACCGCATCGAGGCGGCAGCAGAACACGCACAAGGGCGGCCCTCCGCTGCCGCCTCTCGGTTACGTGTCACTCGCCGAACGCCCCCTGCGGCGTCTGACCCAGTTGTTCGTCGGACTGGCGCTGTACGGATTCAGCCTGTCCCTGCTTGTCCGGGCGGCGCTGGGTGTCAATCCGTGGAGCGTTCTCTACGAAGGGCTTCAGCGGCACTCGTCGCTGAGTTTCGGCACCATCACCGCCGTCGTGGGGGTTCTGGTGCTGCTGATCTGGATTCCGCTCAATCAGCGGCCGAGGTTCGGCACCTTCGCCAATATCGCCGTGCTCGCCTGCGCATCGGACCTGGGTCTCGCGCTCATCCCCGAGAGCGTGGGACCGGTGGCCCGGACCGGGCTGCTGCTGTCGGGCATCCTCCTCAACGGGTTCGCCGTCGCCGTCTATGTCGGTGCTCGCTTCGGCCCTGGCCCCCGGGACGGTCTGATGACCGGGGCCGCCTCGGTCACGGGGCGCTCGATGCGCCTCGTCCGTACGGCGCTGGAGGTCTCGGTCCTTGCTGCCGGCTGGGCCCTCGGCGGGACAGTGGGCGTCGGCACCGTCCTCTACGCATTGCTGGTCGGGCCGATCACGCAGTTCTTCCTGCCCCGTTTCACGTACCGCCGGGCGGCGGAATCCGCCGACGGAGCCGGGCGTGCAGGGTAAGGCCCATGTCAGCCGCACCATGGTGAAACCGGGCGCCCGCGACCGGGCCCGACTCGTTGTCCTCGCCTACGAGTCGGGGCTGGTACGCCCGGGCCGGCCGGGCTGACCCGGGCGCACCGTCCTCCTCGTTCGCCGGACGGTCCCGCACCGAGACCCTCTGCGCGTCCTCGGCTGTCCGGATGTCGAGCGACGGGAGGTCACAGCGCACAGGCCGCACCGAGCAGCAGCATGGACGGCAGGATCACCACGGCATACGAAAGGTGAGGGTGATCCGCACGCGAGCTGCACCGGCACAGCCTCGGCGCCGGCGATTTCATCGCCCGGCCCGCGGTCAGGACCAGGTGACCCCGGACTTCTCGCGCCAGATGTGCGCGGGCTCCGGGTCGCCCGTCACGGTGACCGCCGTGAGTGGCAGCCGGTTCCAGAGCGTGAGGTAAAGATCCTCGGCCGATCCGCTCAACTCGCAGTCCACGGACCTCTCTTCGGACGCTCCGACCGCCCGTACGGTGTGCGGCGGTTCCGGCGAGAGCCGTACGGTCCACACGGCATCGGCGTCCGTGGCGCGTACCCGCAGGGAACGCGGCTCCGGGGAGCGCACCCGGCTTTTCGGGCGGGTGTGCATGCCGAGCAGCAACTCGTCGATGCCGTCCACCGCGTGAGCGGCCGGGACGGGTGACGGCCGTCCGCCGCGCGCCGTCTCCGCGTCCACTCGGTGGATCGTGGTCTCGTGTGCCTGCCGCCGGGCCCAGAAGGCCAGCGGGGACGGCGCGGGCAGGAAGGTCCAGCACTCCAGCCCGGACGGTGCGGTGTCCAGTGCGTCCACGAGGAGGCCGTGGCCCTCGCGGAACCAGTCGAGCAGTTCCGGCCCGTCCAGCTCAGGCTCCCCGCCGTCCGGCTGGTACGAGGTATGGCCCTCGGTGACGAACGCGGCCGCCCAGCGGTGCACCATCCCGGTGTGCCGCAGCAGATCGCGTACGTACCACTCCGGACACGTCGGCACCCGCGCCCCGGTCCCCGCCTCCTGCGCGGCGGCGGCCAGCAGTTGTCCATCGGCGGTCAGGGACTCGATGTGGTCGGTGATCTCCATGGCCCGATTCTGCCGGCGGTACGGGCTTCCCGGCGCTGTGAGTCCGGCCGCTCACGCGTGGGCCGCCTTGTGTGCTCCGTACCCCGGTGCCGCGGCGGCGGTGGCCGGCAGAGCCACCGTGGTGAGGGCCACCGGGAGCGAGAACCAGTCGGTCAGGGCGGTACGGAGGTGGGCCGACGGAGGTTCGGCGGTGTTTCCACCCGGCCCCCCGGTAGGGCCGATCCATAATTTGTTTAGTCGTGGCACAAAATCGGCGTAGGGGCGCCGCGACAATGGACGCAAGACGGTCGGCAGAGGCACAACCGCGCCACCGGGGCGTCGGGCGTACCTCCGGACCATGGGAGACTCGCCCCCATGAACGGCAAGGTGTCCACCACGCGGACAAAGTTGGAGAGAGGCCGCAGCGCGCTCGGACCCGCGCTGGAACTGGTCCACACCGGACGCGCGCCCACCCGCGCCGTCCTCACCTCCGAGCTCGGCGTCACCCGGGCGACGGCCGGCGCGGTCGCCGCGGAACTGGAGGCGCTCGGCCTGATCCGGGTCGACTCCCGGCCGGGCTCCGCCGCCGGCTCGCAGGGCCGCCCCTCGCACCGGCTGTCGGTCCGGGAGTCCGGACCGGTCGCCATCGCCGCTCAGGTGCACGCCGACGGATTCCGTGCCGCGCTCGTCGGGCTGGGCGGGCGGCTCGTGGCCACCGCTCCCGGCTGTGTCACCGTCACCGCCGACCCGGCGCAGGTCATCGGCGAAGTGGTCGACGACTGCGCCCGATTGCTGCGCGACAGCGGACTGCACTGCGTCGGCGCGGGGCTCGCGGTGCCGTCAGCGGTCGCCGAACCGGAGGGCACCGCGCTCAACCCGCTGCACATCGCCTGGCCGGCCGGTGCCCCGGTGAGCGAGATCTTCGCCGACTGCGTACGCCAAGCGGGCATCCCCGGACCGGCGTTCACCGGGAACGACGTCAACCTCGCCGCGCTCGCCGAACACCGGCACGGCGCGGGCCGCGGCGCCCAGCATCTGCTCTGCGTGGCAACCGGCCATCGGGGTGTGGGCGGCGCCCTGGTCCTCGACGGCCGCCTGCACGCCGGGAGTTCGGGCCTCGCGCTGGAGGTGGGCCACCTCACGGTGAACCCCGAGGGACGCCCCTGCCACTGCGGCGGGCGCGGCTGCCTGGACGTCGAGACCGATCCGCTGGCCTTCCTCGTCGCCGCCCGCCGCGAACCGGGCCCCGAGGAGTCGCTGCTCAAGCAGGCCGGGGATCTGCTGCGGACGGAGTACGAGGACGCGGCGGTGCGCGGCGCGGCCGAGGAGCTGATCGACCGGCTCGGCCTCGGGCTCGCCGGGCTGGTCAACATCCTCAACCCCGACCGCATCATCCTCGGCGGACTGCACCGCGCCCTGCTCGACGCGGACCCGGAACGGCTGCGTGCCGTGGTTGCCGACCGCAGCCTGTGGGGACGGAGCGGCAGCGTGCCGATCCTGCCGTGCACGCTCGACCACAACAGCCTGGTGGGTGCAGCGGAGTTGGCCTGGCAGCCGGTGCTGGACGACCCGCTGGCCGCGCTGGCCTGACGGCTCCGAGCAGTAAAAACGCTCCTCGGTCCCCGGGACCGCTGCCAATGCCGTGCGGTGACGGGCGGCCGGGCGGGGGAGGGCAGCCGCTGCCGCCCCTCCAGGTACGCCGGTCCGAAGCGGCACCCCCGGGCGGCCGAAGTCCCGGGGCACGACCACTGCCGCGCCGGCCTCCGAACCCGCCCCCGCACCCGCCGGCCCGGCGGGCGGCGCGACTGAACGTGCTCCGCGCCATCGCCGCCGATCAGCCCACGTCAGCCGACCACCGCCGACCGCGCGGCGGAAGGCGTGGCGCTCTCCAGGAACGTGAGGGCGTTCAGCTCGAACGGACCGTCCGTGGTGGCCCCGTACACCGGGTGGGGCGGGAACGGAGCGCACCGGGGCGGCGCCGGAAGGGTGAACCAGACGACCTTTCCGGCCCCGCCCCTCGGGCGGACCCCCCAGCTCTCGCTGACCGCGGCGATCAGCGCGAGCCCGCGCCCCGAGGTACTGGACGCGCTGGGCTCGCGCATGGTCGGCATCCGTGGGTCGTGGTCATGGACGGACACCGTCAGCCGTTCGAGCAGCAGCTCTATCTCGACGGTGCATGACTTGTCCGGCTGGGCATGCCGGTGGACATTGGTCAGCAGTTCTGTGACGCCGAGCGCCGCCTGGTCGATCAGAGGATCGAGATGCCAGTAACGCAATTGCGCCGAGATGATTCTGCGGACCTGTCCGATCCGCGACGGCAGGGCCTGGAGCTCCACCGTGCAGTGCCTGCTTGGCTCGCTGATCACGGCTGCGACTCCCCGAAATAGGTCCGGAAGAAGACGAAGGAACGGATCCAGCAGCTGGCCGGCTGCTGATTCGGCCCCCGGCGGCATGGATCACAGTGTCACCGCCGGTGAACCATGAGTGACGTGTCCAATGTCGCCCAGGGGTCATGGCTCCGCAACTTGCACTCTCCCGGTGCAGCCGACCGCGTCAGGTCATCCGCCCGCCCGCGCTGCGCAGCGTCTCCAGGAACCGGCGGGCCGGCCCGGACCGGTCCGGCCCCCGGTTGCGCTGCCCCATCGTCAGCCGGTACCGCGTCCCGTTGAGGCGGGCCACGGTCGCGCCGGCCCCGGCGAACCACGGCCTGCCCGCACTCACCGTCACCACCGGAGCGCTGTCGATCTCCCGCCCGTTGCTGGTCAGCAGGGCCAGTCTGCCGTCCTTGACGATCACCTGTCCGGCCCTCGTGAGCGAGCGGGCCCACCGCTCGATCCGTACCCCCGTCGCACTGAACTCCGTTTCCGGCATGACTGCTTCGCCCCCTTCGTAACGCTTCTGAAGGGAAAGTCTGCACAAACCGGGAGCGACGCGCCAGGCCGCGTCCCGGTCGGAGTCGGGGGTGCCGGCCCGCTGACGCCAAGGCAGGGCTATGGAGCATCAAAGTGAACGTTTGTGCAGGCAGGGGGAATAGGTTGTGGTGGAGAGCGACGGTGACACGAGGAGGAGCGTGCTGATGGGCACCGAGAAGCACGGAGCCGGCGGTCAGACCGCGGCGACGATCGACATCGACCGTTCCGACGCCGGGTACCGGGCCTGGCTGAAGGAGGCGGTGCGCAAGGTCCAGGCCGACGCCAACCGCTCCGCCGACACTCATCTGCTGCGCTTCCCGCTGCCCGAGGCATGGGGCATCGACCTCTACCTCAAGGACGAGTCGACCCACCCCACCGGCAGCCTCAAGCACCGGCTGGCCCGCTCGCTCTTCCTCTACGGGCTCTGCAACGGCTGGATCCGGCCGGACAAGCCGGTGATCGAGGCGTCCAGCGGTTCGACCGCCGTCTCGGAGGCGTACTTCGCCAAGCTGATCGGTGTGCCGTTCATCGCCGTGATGCCCCGCACCACCAGCCCCGAGAAGTGCCGGCTGATCGAATTCCACGGCGGCCGATGTCACTTCGTCGACGACTCGCGGAAGATGTACGAGGAGTCCGCCACGCTCGCTGCGGAGACCGGCGGACACTACATGGACCAGTTCACCTACGCCGAGCGGGCCACCGACTGGCGCGGCAACAACAACATTGCCGAGTCGATCTACCAGCAGTTGCGGCTGGAGCGCTATCCGGAACCGACGTGGATCGTCGCCACGGCCGGAACCGGTGGCACCTCGGCGACCATCGCCCGCTATGTGCACTACATGCAGTTCGACACCCGGATCTGCGTGCCCGACCCGGAGAACTCCTGCTTCTTCGACGGCTGGACCAACCACAACCCGCTGGCCACCAGCGACTGCGGCTCCCGGATCGAGGGCATCGGCAGGCCCCGGATGGAACCGAGCTTCGTGCCCGGGGCCATCGACCGGATGATGAAGGTGCCGGACGCGGCCAGTATCGCGGCCGTACGCGCCCTGGAGAGCGCCATCGGCCGCAAGGCCGGCGGCTCCACCGGCACCGGGCTGTGGAGCGCGTTCAAACTGGTCGCAGAGATGGTCGAGCAGGGCACTGCGGGCAGCGTCGTCACCCTGATCTGCGACCCGGGCGACCGCTATCTCGACAAGTACTACTCCGACAGCTGGCTCGCCGAGCAGGGCCTGGACATCGCCCCGCATGCCGCGACCATCGACTCCTTCCTGGCCGACGGCAACTGGCCCTGACCGCCGGAACCGAACCGCGTGCGTTCGGCACGGCGGCGCTCAGGCCACGGACCCGGTCAGCCGCCGGTCCAGGTTCCGCACCGCGGCCCGGAAGGACCGGCCCACTCCCGGCCGGGCCAGCCGCAGGGCGAATCGGAAGGGCGCGGAGCCGTCGGCGGCGAACGTCCACCGCACTTGTGTCCCGGTCCTGGCCGGGGTGAGCCGCCACTCCTCCAACAGGGCCCGCATTCCAGGGGCGTTGGTCTGGTCGGCCCGGTAGGCGTACCGCTTGCCGGGCTCCGCCGCCATGATCGTCTCGCGGATCACGAAGCCGCCCTTGAGCCGGACCTCGCGGCCCGCGCCGCCCTCGGTGGACCGGGCAGCCGTCACCGCCGTGAACCAGCCGGGCCAGCCCGGAACGTCGTCGGCCAGCGCGCGGTAGACCTCCTCGGGAGCGGCGGACACTTCGGCGGCGAAGACCAGTCGCAGCGCAGCGGTCTCAGTGAACTCAAGTTCCACGGAACGGAGTCGGCGTGGCATGGAACGCACCTCCCGTGCGGTCGGCGGCGGACGGGGTCGCGCACACGATAGCTGACGCTTCATCAGGTGTCGCCGTCCGTGCGGACATCACGGATGCGCCCCCAACCGGCGCACCCGCTACGGACAGTGCCGCGCCGGACGGTCCAGCATGCTGTCGAGCACCCGGCCGAAGATCCGGCGGCCCGCCCCGGCGATCAGCGGGTCACCCCATCGCGGCAGCAACCGAACGCCCAGCTCCTCCACCCATACCACATGGGATCCGGAATCCGTCGGATACACATCGATCGACGCCCGGCCCAGCACCAGCGAACCGCGCTTCTCCAGCCGGCACAGCCCAGCGCGCCCGCCGGCCGGCGGAATCCACCGCACCACTTCCATCGGATCGTCGAACGCCAGCGGTCCCAGGCCGGTGCGCGCCACGAAGACGGTCCCGACCCCCGTCGGCAGACCCGCGGGGACGGTGATCGTGGTCAGAGGTACATGCGCGGCGTGCCGTTCCCAGTCCGTCACCCGGCGCCAGGACTCGGCGGCGGGGAGGGAGGTGCAACGCTCGATCCGGAAGACGGCCACACCACGATCCTAAGGGCTTGCCGCAAGGTCCCGGCCTCGCGCACCGTCCGGCACGAGCCGAACGGAATCCGCGCACGGCCGGCCGGCTCAGGCGCCGGTGTCCCCGGTCCGGCCCGCCACCACCAGGCCCGGCAGCTGCTCCTCGATCTCCTCACGGGCGGCGGCCGAAAGCCCCGAGTCCGTCACGAACGTGTCCACCTGCTCCAGCGTCGCGAACGAACTCAGGCCCACCGTTCCCCACTTGGTGTGGTCTGCGACCACCACCACCCGCCTGGCCGACCGGACGAAACGGCGGTTGGTCTCGGCCTCCGCCAGATTCGGCGTGGAGAGCCCGGCCTCCACCGAGATCCCGTGCACCCCGAGGAACAGCACATCGAAGTGGAGGGAGGCGATCGCCTGATCGGCGACCGGACCGACCAGCGAGTCCGAAGGAGTCCGCACCCCACCGGTGAGCACCACCGTGGCGGCCCCGGGCCGTGTTCCGGCCGCGCCCCCCGGCCGCTGCGCGGCGTGGAAGACATCGGCGACCCGCACCGAATTGGTCACCACTGTCAGGTCCGGTACGTCCAGCAGCTGCTGCGCCAGCGCGTATGTCGTCGTGCCGCCGGAGAGCGCGATCGCACTGCCGGGAACCGCCATGGCCGCCGCCGCCCGCGCGATGTCCTCCTTGGCGGTCAGCTCCAGCGCCGACTTGGCCTCGAACCCGGGCTCGTGCGTACTGGCCTCGACCACCGGAACGGCCCCGCCGTGCACCTTCTCGACGACCCCCTGGCGGGCCAGCGCGTCCAGGTCGCGGCGGACCGTCATGTCGGAGACGTTCAGCTTGCGGGTCAGCTCGTTGACCCGGACCCCGCCGCGCCTGCGGACCTCGTCGAGGATCAGGGCGCGCCGCTGCTCCGCGAGCAGGTTCTGATTCTCGCTCAACGCCGGATCCGGTCCTTCCCTCTGGCCGTGCAGCAGTCTCTTCGAACGGGCTCATCCTGCCACGCGGTGTCGCCGGCCGCCGCACTGGGGAGATTCCGTGAGAGGGGTACGGCCACTGGCCGTCTGCCACGATTCTGATGACCATCCATCAACACTCCCCCCACAAAAGAGAGAGCGAGTCACTCCAGTGCCACCTGCCACCCAGGCCCCGCAGAGTCCGGGGCCCGCGCTGGAACTGCTGGTCCACGGCGTGGGCGGCGCCACCCCCCAGGAGATGCTCGACGATCCCCGTACGGTCCGGATCACCGGCGACGCGACCGCCGCCATCTACCGGCGGGCCGAGGACACGGACGCCGAACAGCACCCCGAGCGGTACCGCGACCGGCCCATCCCCGAGGCCTACTGCTGGTCCAACCTGACCTCCGGCAACGGCTCCCGTGCCCTGTGGCTGCTCCTGCTCCCGTTCATGGTGGTCAACCTCGCCCACTGGATGCGCCCCACCGCCCGATCCCGCACCCGCACGGTGCGCCTGTACGGCGTCCTCGTCCGGCTCGTCGCGCTCAGCCTCACGGTCCTGCTGACCGCGGCGGCCTGCGAGGTCGCGCTCGATCTGGCGGCCTGGCAGTGCGCCGGCGCACCGGACTGCTCGAACCGGCGGTCCTGGCTCGGCTTCCTGTCGACGGCGCAGGGCGGCTGGTGGTCCCAGCCGGGCCGCAGACTCGCCCTCGCCGCCCTGGTGCCCACCGCCCTGGTGGGGCTCCTCTGGTTCCTGTCCAACCGGACCTGGAGCGCTTACGAATCACAGCGCCCGCTCACCGGAACCGAACCGGACGACGAGATCGACCCGGCGCCCGCGCCCGCGCCCGCCCCGGTCACCACCGGCACCGCGCCCATCGGCCGCCCCGCCCTCGGCCGGCCCGGATTCTGGTACGGCCGCCGGCTGGTCGCCCGGCTGCGCGCCGCCCACACCGCCGCCGGATTCCTGACCGTCGCCGCGTCGGTCGCGGGCGCCGCGGCCCGCCACGACCGCTCCGTCACCGGCCCCGTGCCCGGCCTCCTCGGCCGGCTGATCGAGGCGGCACTGGTGCTCGGCGGGATCGTGGTGCTCTGGGTGGTCTGCCGGCGGGGCCGCAGCGAACGGCGTCTCGACAACCGGCTCGACCGCGCCCTGATCACCTACCTGCCCGGCGCCGCCCTGGCCCTGCTCGTCCTCGCCGCCGTGTACGCGGCCTGGCCCCGTCCCGACTGGGTCTCGTCCGGCTCCCTGCCCGGCGATCTCGTCTTCAGCGTCATCACCCTCGGCCAGGGTGTACTCGTCGTCGTACTCGCCGTTGTGTCACTGAGCCTGTACCGCCGGACCCCCGAACCCCGCACCGTCATGTTCGGACTCGGTGGCCCCGTGGTCGCCATGCTCGCCTGCGCCCTCGGCGGCGTCATGAGCGGCGGGGTCTCCCAGCGCGTCGCCGACTGGTTCGACGGCCCCGGCACCCCCGGCATGGGCCGCAGCTCCGTCATCGAGGGGCCGCCGGTGCTGCTCAGCTGGCAGGCATCGGTCATCCCCGTGCTCCTGGTGCTGCTGGCCGTCCCGGCACTCCTGCTGCTCGTCCGGACCTGGCAGTCCGCCCGCGCCCTGGAGCCCCGCATCGACCAGGAGTACGAGGAGGAGCGGCCGGAGCCCGCCAGGACCCGGCAGATCGCCCGGATCCAGGCAACGGCAGCCCTCACCGATTCCGCGCCCTGGATCCTCGGCCCGGTCTGCGGCGCCACCCTGCTGCTCGGTGCGGCAGCGGTCGGCGGGGCCTGGGCGAGCGGAGAGGTGCCCGGGATCGCGATGAAGGGCAACGGCGCGTTCATCGAGTCCGTCGCCCAGGCCGCGCAGTCGACCGGCTCCTGGATGGTCGGACTCGGCTTCATACTCTTTGTCACCTGGGGCCGCCGCGCCTACCGTGACGCCTCCGCCCGGCGCACCATCGGCATCCTCTGGGACGTCGGCACGTTCTGGCCGCGCGCCGCCCACCCCTTCGCGCCGCCCTGCTATGCCGAGCGTGCCGTCCCCGACCTGGCGTCACGGATGTCCGGCTGGACCGGTCTCACCCGCGGCAGACTCGTCATCTCCGGACACTCCCAGGGGAGCGTCCTCGCGGCATCCGCGGTCTGGCAGCTGCCCGCCCACACCCGCGGCCGGGTCGCCCTGCTCACCTACGGCTCGCCGATCGAGCGGCTGTACGCGCGCTGGTTCCCGGCCTACTTCGGCCCCGGACCGCTGCACGCGCTGCACCGGTCCGTGCATTGCTGGCGCAACCTGTGGCGGGCCACCGACCCGATCGGCGGCCGGGTCCGGCTCGACGAGGGACCCGGTCCCGAGGTGGACCGCGGGCCGCTGAAGGACCCCCTGGTCTACGGACGTACCCCCGAACATCCGCTGCCCGAAGCCGTCCTGGGACACTCGGACTACCAGGCCGACCCGGTCTTCGCGCAGGAACGGGCCGCGCTGCTGGAGCGGCTGGACCCGGTCCTGCCCCGCCAGGCCGACGGGGAGGAAGGCTCGGGGGTCCCGCGGACTCAGGGCAGTTCCGGCAAGTCCTCGGGATAGAGCAGGGTGAGGTCGTCCGTGCTCGGCTCGGTGAGCTGGGCGACCCGGCCCGCATGCCGCTCCACCATCGACTCGAAGGTCTGGCGCGCGGTGCGGCCGTTGCCGAACGCCGGCCCCTTGGGGAGCTCGGTGAAGTACTTCAGCAGCGCCTCCCCGGCCCCGGAGGCCAGGCTGTACTCGTGCTCGTCGGCCTGCTGCTCCACGATCCGCAGCAGCTCGGCGGGCTCGTAGTCGCTGAAGGTGATGGTCCGGGAGAAACGTGACGCCACCCCGGGGTTGACGGTGAGGAACCGCTCCATCTCATGGGTGTAGCCGGCGACGATGACGACCACCGCGTCGCGGTGGTCCTCCATGAGCTTCACCAGCGTGTCGATCGCCTCCCGGCCGAAGTCCCGGCCGGAGTCCTCCGGCGACAGGGCGTACGCCTCGTCGACGAACAGAACCCCGCCGCGCGCCCGGTCGAAGGCCTCCTGGGTACGGATGGCGGTCGAGCCGATGTGCTCACCGACCAGATCGACACGTGACACCTCGACCAGATGGCCCCGCTCCAGCACCCCGAGCGAGGCAAGGATCTCGCCGTAGAGCCGGGCCACGGTGGTCTTGCCGGTGCCGGGGGAGCCGGTGAAGACGAGATGGCGCCGCACCGACGCGGCCTTGAGCCCGGCCTCCTGGCGCCGGCGCCCCACCTCGATCATGTCGGTGAGGGCGCGCACCTCCCGCTTGACGCTGTCCAGGCCCACCAGCGCGTCCAGTTCCCCGAGCACCGCGTCCGAAGCGCGCGCCGGCGCGGTGGCGGGCGCCTCGGCCGGGGCGGGCTCCACGGCACGCTGTCCGGGAAGGCCACCGAACAGCCCGGGGGCCGACTGGGTCGCCGTCAGCATGGCGGGCGCCGGGGGAGCGGGGGCGCGCAGCCCGCTCTCGTCGCTCGTGCAGTCCTCCACGACGGGGCCGGTCCCCTGGCCGTCGCCGTGCGCGGCGCCCGGCTCGGCGAACTCGTATCCGCCGCGCGCGCACCGCTCGGTGCGGCAACGGGTCAGCGTCGTACGGCAGCCGTCCATCACATGGAAGCCGTAGCCGTCGCTGCCCGTGACCCGGCAGCTGTTGAACGTGCCGCGGCCCTCGGCGGAGACGTAGAAACCGGCCTCGGCGGGCGAAGTGACCGTGCAACGCTCGATCGTCGGGTCGGCGCCCTTGGTGACGATCACTCCGGTCTGCGCCGTGTCGATGGTGCAGTTGTTGAGAGTGCCTCCGCTGCCGTGGTCGCGGAACCAGGCACCGGTGGACGCCTCACGGATGCGGCAGTCGTCCAGCTGAGCGGTCGCCCCGTCGCTCACCGACACCGCGGTGTTGCGGACCTGGGACAGATCGCTGTCGACGACATCGGCGCGCGAACCCCGGTCGAGCACGAAGATGGCGTCCGGTACGTCGTGGACCCGGCAGGAGTCCAGTATCACGGTCGCCCCGTCGCTCACCCAGACCGCCGGGTAGTCGCCCGTACTGTCGTGGATCTCGCACTGGTTGGCGTCGACGCGGGTACCGGGGTCCCAGACCGAGAGGCCGTTGCGGCCGAAGCGGCGCACCGTGGACCGGGTCAGAGTGAGGACCGAACGGGAGCGCAGGTCCACGGCGTTCTCCGGGATGTCGTGGATGTCGCAGTCGGCGAGCGTCAGCACGGCGTCGGTGTCGAGTGTGACGCCGTCCGCCGAGGTGCGGTGCACCGTGCACTCGGTGAGGTGAGCGGCCGCACGGGCGGTCACCTGTATCCCGCTGCCCTTGATCTCGTACACCTCGCAGCCGACGCCCTCCAGACCGCTGCCCTCTCCGGTGACGTTCAGCCCCGACCCCGAAGCGTGGTGGATCCGGCAGCGCTCCAGCCGGGGATGCGCGCCGTCACGCACGGAGACACCGGACTGACCGGCGGAGACGACCTCGCACTCCTCGAACACGCCGCCCGCGCCGTCGAGTACGGCGATGCCGACCCCGGCGGGATTGTCGACCGTGCAGCGGCGCACGGTCGGCCGGGCCGCCCCGCGCACCTCGATCCCGGCGGCGGAACGGGTGACGATCCGCAGGTCCGCGATCTCCGCCGCGCCGTCCTCGACCAGCAGCGCGGGGGCCGTCGAGTCCTGGCCCTCCACATGCAGGTCCGAGACGACGGCGGAGGCGCGTACGGTCAGCGGCACCCCGTCGGCCGGGGCGATGCGCACGGAGCCGACCGTCCCCTCGGAGCCACGCAGCGTCACCGCGCGGTGCAGGACCAGATTCTCCCGGTAGGTGCCGGGGGCGATGGTGAGGACATCGCCGTCTGCCGCGGCCTCCAGCGCCGCGGTGAGGGTGGCGTATTCGCCTGTGCGGCGCCGCCACCGCGATGTTCCGGTGTGCGTCACCTGGACCGTGCCCTGTGCCATGGCGCTGTTGTGCCCCCACCTCGTGCGTGCGTGATGCCCGTGTCGCCGGCCTTCCGGCAGCGGTGAATCCCGGGACCGCCCACCGGGAAGAGCGGGCGGGCCGGTCCACCGTAGCGCGAGAGGCGGGCGGCAGTTGACCCGATCAGCACCTGATCAGCTGCCGGCCCCCGTCCTGCCCCAGTCAGGACCGGTTCTGGCCCAGTCCTGGTCGATCAGGGTGTACCGCCGTCGCATCATGTGCCGGACGGTCAGTTGCCGTACGCCCTCGATCAGTCCGACGCCGAGCAGCGTCGCCCCCAGCCCGGCCAGCACCGCATGGGTGCGGGCGGTCGCGGCGTCCATGGGGCGCTGTACGGGACGGCCGTCGAGGTCCGTCCAGATCTCCACCTCGGAGCCGGGGCCGGTCCTCCGGGGGGAGGTCATCACCGTGCCGCGGCGGTCCGTGCCGTCCGGGGCCTTCCAGCGCGCCACCACCGAGGTCTGCGAGGCGTGCTCCGAGGATGTCCCGGGATCGGTGACGAAACGAGCTCCCGGTGACCGGCGCACCACGACAGCGGTGGTTGCCTGACGTCCGGCCCGCTGGGCCCGCACAGACTTCTGCAGGGCGTCGTCGGTGTGCACCCCGCACACCCAGCCCAGTGCCGGCGCCGCCAGCACCATGAGGAGCAACGCGACAAGAGCCACCCGTGCCTCGCGCCGGTCAGTGGCGCGGCGCAGGGGATTGCGCCGCCAGCGCCACACGCCCGTAACCGCTCGCACAGTCCTGCACCCCCTTCCCGTATCCGTCTTGGCCCGGTACGGCACGCTTCACGCGCGGAAGGAGCGAAGAGAGAGCAACTTCACCCCGACCAACGCACGGACCAGCCCCGTGAGTTCCCCCCCGGCCGGACTGACGGCCCGTCCGGTCCGGGAACGCACGAAGCCGCCGTCGAGTCCCCATGGCCCGACGACGACTTGGTGCGACCGTGCGTGAACTCCGGCCCGGTACCCCCGGCTCAGTAACCCCGGCCCTGGTACGGGCGGTTGTACGGGTCCTCGTAGGGCGAGGGCGAGGGCGAGGGCGCCGGGGCCGGGCGCGGCGCCGGGCGTGGTGAAGCCGGGCGCATCGCCTCGTAACCGGTGCCCGGCGTGGGCCGCTGCTGATGCTGCGGATGAGGCGCCTGATACCCGCCGCGGGCCGCGGTCGGCTGCTGCGGGATGTACGGCGCCGGGGCGTGCTGCAGCTGCGCGGGCTGCATCGGCGCGTAACCCTGCTGAGCAGGCGGTTGCTGGTAGCCGTACGACGGACCGGGCTGCGAAGGTGCCGCGGGAAGAGCCGGCAGCGCCGCCGGGAGCGCCGGCAGATAGTTGTTGCCGGTGTCATAGGCGGCAGGCACTCGGATCGGAGCGATCTGAGGAGTGCCCCGCTCCGCGACCAGCGAGTCGTAGATCGGAGTGTCGGCGAACGACGGTGCGGCGTAGTAGCCGCCGCCGTATGTGGAGCGGGGGGAGGTCATGACACCTAAGTTAAGCCCACGATGTGCTGGTTGGGGAGTCCCAATCTCGGGGTCTTCCGTTTTACGCTGGTTCTGCCGGCCTGACCTGCTAAGACAACGATAAAGCTTTCGTTGGTCGCGGGGCTTTTTCGTCGGAGGGCCCCTATGAGCACGCCTATGGAGAATTTCTTCGCCCCGCAAGATCTGGAACGGCAGAGGCCCCTGCCCAATCATCCTCGTCCTGTTCAGCGAGAACCCCGAGTTCCGTGAGAACACCTGCGCCCACCACGAGCTGCTCGCCGAGTACGGCGAAGCCCGGCGTAATGCCGGAGGAGTGGCTGCACTTCACGGTCCAGGACTCCACTATGCGATCGACAGCACGCTCACGGGAGCCGGCGCGGTTGACGCGGCTCCGGTCATGCGTCCCCTGGAACGCGCCGGATCCGTAGCGGGCAACAGGGGTGGACCGGTTGCAGGGCCGGCCGCGCGAGGCGGTGCGGACGGCGAGCGGCCACCACGCGTGGACCGCTGGCCGGCCGGTATCCATCTCTGAAAAGCCGTTTCGGGGCATTTTCTGGGCATTTCCGAGCGGAGGGAGTGAGGCGCACTTCATGTCCAGAGCTGTTCGCCGAGAGTCCCGTCGGACGCGGCGCCGGGCAGGACGTAGGCCACGGCCGAGGCCCGGTGCTGGAGGAACGGGGTGAGGGCGTCGCCGGCGGCCAGGCGGTTCTGTACGCGGGTGAACTGGGCGGAGTTGCGCATGAAGGCACAGAAGAGAAGGCCGCGGTCGGTCGGGCCGTCGTCGTAGCTGTAACTGCGGCGGAGCATACGGGCACCGCCGTCGAAGCGGGGGCTGGCGAGACGCACGTGGGCGGTGGCGGGGATGACGTAGGAACCGTCGGGGTTCTTGGCGTAGATGTCCGGCTCGTCGTGCTCGGCGGTGCCACTGAGGGCGACGCCGTCGTGGGCACGGCGGCCGATCACCCGGTCGCGCCGGCCCTCGGAGAGGGCCGCGAAGCCGGTGATGTCCATGTGGATCCTGCGGTAGACCAGAACGGTGCTGTCCCCGTGGGCTCCGGGTGGGCCCCAGACCCACTGCTCGGCCGCCGCGTGATCGGGGTTGGCGGTGCCGTCCTTGGAGCCGAACAAGTTGCGTGGGGTGGTGCCCGGGGCCGTCTGGGGCAGGAAGCCGGACTGGGTCCAGCGCGGCACGGCGCCGGCGGCGTGTGTGGCCCTGCCGACGAGTTCGGCAACGACGGTGAGCGTCCAGCGGTCGGCCGCGCACAGTTGGACAAGAAGATCGCCGTTGCTGCGGCGCGGGTCGAGGCGGTCGCCGGGGAACGGCGGCAACTCCCCGAGCGATGCAGGTACGTTGAGGTCGAGCCGGGCGGCGAGAGTGGGGCCGATGCCGACCAGAGAGCTGAGCCGGGTCGTACCACCGCCCTGGAGCCGCGGGTCCGGCGGGGCGTCGGAGGCTGCGGTGGCGAGCGTGCTGGTCAGCGCGCCGAGGACGCTGCGAAGGGCTTTCCGGCCGGTGGCGGCCGAGGCCGGGGGGAGGTCGAAGGAGAGCAGGTGCGTCGCCGGTTGCTGGGGAGCCGTCACACCTGCCTGTCGGGAACCGTGGAAGGGAATCGCGGCCTCGGCCGGCGGCGCACCGCTGGTGGCACGGCTGGTTGTCCGGTCACCTCTCGCCAGTTCGCCGGCTGCCGCGCCGACCCCGGCGGCGAGTACCGCTCCTGCTGCGAGCAGTGCCCGACGCCGCCCGAGACCGGTTGCCGCGGGTCGCGATGGATCCTGCGCATTTCCCTGTTCAGTGGGCATAGGCCTATTGGAGACGATAAAACATCTGCCATGCAAACGCTGTATGCAGAAAGCCTGTTGAACCGCTCGGTGGTCCCGACGGCGGTGTTCCGGGCGGCGCTGCGTCTGTCGGTACTGGTTGTTTCGGTCGCGTTGGCAGCCACCGGATGCTCCGGCACGGGGTCGACGTCCGACGATGCGCGGCATCCGCCAGGGAGCGTACTGCGCGTCCCGCAGGATTTCCCCTCGGTGCAGCAGGCGGTGGACGCCGCTCGTGAGGGCGAGACGGTGCTGATCGGACCGGGTGTGTACCGGGAGAGCGTGCGCGTCACAAAGCCCCGCCTGGTGCTGCGCGGAACGGACCGCAACAAGGTGGTCTTCGACGGTGGTGTGCGTCTGGCCAACGGCATCACCGTGACCGGCGCCGGCTCGGTGGTCGAGAACCTCACCGTGCACGGCTACCTCGCCAACGGCGTGCTGTTCACGGGCGTCACCGACGAGCGGTTGCAGCAGCGCGGCGCCGGCGGCTCCGCCTACGACCCGCTGGACACCACCCGCTTCCCTGCAGTCCGGGGCTTCCGCGCGACCCGGGTCACGGCATACAACAACGGCCTGTACGGCATCTACGCGTTTGACGCGCGCGACGGCGTGATCGAGGACTCCTACGCCTCCGGGCACGCCGACTCCGGCATCTACGTCGGCCAGTGCAAGCCCTGTGGCACCGTTGTGCGTGGCAACATCGTGGAGCGCAACGCGGTCGGCATCGAACTGACCAATGCCTCGGACAGCTTGTCGGTGCTGGGCAATCGCATCGCCCGCAACCGGGTCGGCGTCACAGTCAACTCCAACGATCTGGAGGCTCTCGCGCCGCAGCACGGCGCGCTGATCGCGGGCAACGTGGTCGCCGACAACAACGCCGCCGACACGCCCGAGCAGGCGGACGGGGGCTTCGGCATCGGCATCGGCATCGGCGGCGGTACCGCGAACCGCGTCCAGCGCAACCTCGTCCGGGGCAACCGGGCGGCCGGAGTGGTCGTCACCGACCCGCCGGGGCATCCGGCGAGCGGCAATCACGTCGAGGACAACCGCACCACCGGCAACGGCATCGACCTCGTGCTGGCCTCGGCCGACCCCGGCAACTGTTTCGCGGGCAACCGGCCCGACACCCAGAGCCCGAACGGCCTGGAAGGCCGGGCGGGCTGTGGCACCCGCGGCCGGGGCGCGCTGCCCACCGGCCGGACCGCGTCGGTGCAGGCGCCGCCCGGCGTCCCGTTCAGCCAGGTACCGGCCCCACCCGCCCAGCCGTCCATGCCGGACCCGATGGCCCCGGGCAGCCCGGCGACCGGCCTGCCGGGGGCCGTCGACGCGGCCGCGTATCCGCTCCCGAAGAACGTGGACGCCGTGCCGCGCTCACGCTGAGCGTGGCGCTGCCGTGGCCTCGGCCCCCGCTCTCCGTGACCCGCCCCGAAGGGCGGGTCACGGAGAGCCGTCGGCAACCGCGGAAGCCGGGGCGCATCGGCACCGGGATGTCAGCCGGTGCCCCATGGCGCCTCGGGGAGCTTCGCGCGGCCCTCGCGCCCGGAGAACTCCACGGTGGTCGGAGTCCCCAGGCCCGGCATCCGCATCGTCACCCGCCGCAGGCCGCCGTCACTGTCGACCCAGTACGTCAGCGGCGACCGTCCGCCGTCGGAACCCGCACCGGGCTTGGTGCCCTGGGCGCGCGGCCCGGCGAACCGGTCGTAGCCGCGGCCGTCGATGCGATCACGCTCCAGCCGGCGAGCCCCGGACTGGGCGAGCAACAGCGGGTTGTCAGGGCGGTCCGCGCCGAGCTCGATCAGCAGCTGAAGCCCGGCGTCCAGGGGATCGGACGTGTACGAGCGCGCGGACCAGCCCGAGCGCGGGATGTGCTCGGCCTGCTGCCAGGCCGGTCTGTGGTCGCCCTTGGGCACGGGGGCCAGGCCGAGGCCGCCGGTGTCCCAGACGATCAGTCCGTGGTCCAGCTGCTTGGCGGCAGGCCCGGAGGCAGGCCCGGAGGCAGGCCCGGAGGTGCCGGAGGAACCGGAGGGTCCGGTGACTTGGTAGCTCCCCACGGCCCGGTGGGTCCGGTAGTCCACGACCCCTTTGACCCGCACCACCACTCCGCCGCCCTCGCGGGCTGTCAGGGTCACCGCCACGGGACTGGCCCGGTACAGATTCAGCCGCGACAGCGCCAGCCTGGACGCCTCCTCCATCGTCACCGGCCGCTCGGTGGTGGTGTCGTCGGAGTAGGTCCGGTAGGCGGCCAGGCCGCCCACTGCGGCGCCGCACGCCGCGATCGCGATCAGTGTTCTCAACCAGAGGGCCCGACGCGGCGTACGGCCGTCGGTCTTCCTCTTCCGGGCCATGCTGTCGCCTTCTCTCATCGGTCGGTCACACAGGAGGGCGGGTTCGCGAACCGCTGGTCCGCGAACCCGCCCGACCCGGCCCGGAGGGTCACCGGTGCCGGTCGCCCCGCTCAGGGGTCAGCGGTGCTGCGCCCTTCGCCTGCGCATCAGTACGACCAGTGCCGCACCGAGGGCTGTGAGCGCGGCGCAGCCGGCCAGGGCCAGCGGAACCACCTGGCTCATGCCGGTGGAAGCCAGTCCCGAGTCGGGTGAGTGGTCGGGTGCACCCGGTGTGCCTGGAGCCCCCGGCGAACCCGGATCGCCCGGTGTGTTCGGAGCCGGCGTCGTCGGCTTCGGCGTCGGCTCGGTGGTGGGAAGCCGCCGGTTGACGGCTGTCACCGAGACCCCGTCGTCGAGGTTGTCGGAGTTCAGCACCAGTGGCCCGAAAACGGCCACGTCCGGTGCGGCGTAACCTGTGGGCGGGCTGACCTCCTGCCAGTAGTACGTGCCCGGTGCGCCGGTGCCCCGGCAGATGCCGTCGGTTCCGGTCATGCAGGGTTTGCCGACCCTCGTGTCCGGCTCCGCCCCGGTGGTCTGCAACTCGTCGGAGCCGTTCGTCTCCTTCCACAGCTGGAATTTCGCCCGGGCCAGCGCTCTGCCGTCCTGGTCGTGCTTGACCAGGCGCAGCACGCCTTCCTGTTGCCGGAATCCGAAGTCGTAGGTGTGGTCGTTCTCCCCGGGCCCGCCGGTGGTCAGCGCCCGCTCCGGGAACTTTGCGTCGCGCGGGACGATTCCCTTGGAGTCGATGAAGTGGTTGTCACCGACATCCGCGTCCGTGGGCACCCACTGGTGGAGCGGGCCGCCCTTGGCGTAGTCGGCCGGTTTGTCGAGGCGGATGGTGTACTTGGTCCTCGGCCGGAGGCCACCGGTGACATTGGAGTCGTCGAAGTAGTACTCGCCACGTGCCGTCGTCTCGGTCGTCCCCAGGAGCTTGCCCGACGCGTCGTACAGATTGACGGTCGCGCCCACGACCGGGCGCTGGCCCGGGTTCTGGATGCCCTTGCGCTCGGGATCGTACCAGACCCGGTTGCCGATCTGAAGCGGGGCCTGGTCGCAGAGCACCTCCAGGTCGCCCATCGAGGCGCCCTTGCCGAACGGGGCCACGGTGCCGGGCGGGTTGAGGCGCAGGCCGCCCTTCGGGTCCTGCTTTCCGTCGCGCTGGACGAAGGCGGTGCCGTACCCGAAGGCGGTGCTGTTGGTGTCGAAGCCGGAGGTCGCGATGGTGTTCTCGACCTTGGAGAGCGCCATGCCCGCGAAGCCCGCGTTGTGGTGGGAGGCCATCCGGCTGGTGTCGAAGAAGCGGGTGCCCCGGGGGGAAAGCCCGCAGCCGTTGTTGGTGTCCATCACGTACACCCCACCCGCCAGGCATGCCTTGTCCAGGTCGCCGCCTGACATGACGTTGCCGGGTGTGCTGGGTGTGGGACCGGCCGGGGCGCGGTCGCCGAAGCGGTCACGGAAGGCCAGCAGCATGGAGCCGTCGGCCTCGAAGCCGATCTCGCCCAACTCCGGTTCGGGTTGGGCCAGATAGTTCCGGCAGGCCTGACCGTTCTGAGAGGTCGGGAAGGTGTTGGTCCAGGGGAACCAGCCCGCGCCGTCGCATGGGCCACCGCCAACCGTGGACTGGCGCGGGTAGTCCAGCGGCTGGTCCAGCACCGCCTCGCGGAACGCTCCGGTGGCGAGGTTGAAGGGCATGACCACCGCGCGCAGGTCCGAGACCTTCCCGGTGGACTCGCCGGAGCACACGCCGCCGAGGTAGCCGACGCCGTCCTGCAGGCCGAGGCCGAAGGGGCGCCAGTCCACCGCCGCCGGACAGCCCGGGTCCGGGATGCCGTAGACAGCCTTCGGCGCCGAAGCGGTCGCCGCCGTGGCG
Organism: Streptomyces sp. NPDC001880; assembly: GCF_053594575.1. Lineage (NCBI taxonomy): Bacteria > Bacillati > Actinomycetota > Actinomycetes > Kitasatosporales > Streptomycetaceae > Streptomyces > Streptomyces sp. NPDC001880. Next base: position 22,961 of record NZ_JBSFET010000040.1, on the reverse strand, counting down.
TCGTAGCGGTAGAGCTTGCGGTTGTTGAGGTTGACGACGAACAGGTCCTTGCCGTCATCGGTGATCTTGATGCCGCCCAGGCTCTCCTTGCCCGGTACGGCAAGGAAGGCGTCGTCGGTACCCGACCCGTGCGCCGTCGTCCCCGCGTCCGGGACGACGGTGAACAGCGTGGTTTTCTTCTGCGCGAGGTCGGTCACGTAGATCCCCCCGGCGCCGCCCGGACCGTAGTCCGTGGTGCGCTTGGCCAGCGCTGAGGAGAACACCCGCTTGTCGGCCTTGTTCCACGCGATGCCGAACAGTGTGCCGGTCTCGGCGTTGGTGGCTACGTTCGTGACGTCGATGTCGACGCCGTCCTGGCCGCGAGCGTCGTACGGGAAGGAGACCAGCGTGCGCTGAGTCCCGCCCTCGCGCGTGGTGGGCTGACAGGTCGTCACCAGTGGTGCGTTCTTCTGGCAGTAGTCACCCGGACTCCACAGCCCGGTGGTGTACGCGACGTTCTTCCCGTCGGAGAGGTCGACGAACTCCTCATTGCTGCTCAACTGGTTGGGCGCACCGTCCAGTCCCTGGCGCGAGGCGAAGGCCGGGAACAGCACACCCGGCTTCGGATTCACCACCTGCACCCGGTACTTGCCGCTGGTGGCCCTGCCCGCCGCCGGAGTCAGTGTCACGGTGCCGTCGGCTGCCGTGACCCCCTCGATGCCCGCACCCGCGTCGTCGGTGAGGGTCACCTTGACGCCCGCGATGCCCGGTTCCAGCGCGGGTGTCCACACGCCGCTGTTGTCCACGGCCCGGATCACCCGGACCGTCACCGACCCGTCCTCCGCCTGCGAGTGCGCCGCAGGCGCCATGGCTAACGAGCCACTGCCGATTCCCAAGGCGAGCGCGGCCAGGCAGCCGACGGTGCGGCGGCCGAGCATGCCCGGCCGCCGCCGACGCGGCTCGGGCGCGGCTTCCTTCACTTGTTCATTCGTAGATGCCATCTCCTGCTCTCAGCGTGTCAGAAGGGCCTGATGCCCTGCTCATGAGGGAGTACATCGAGATGCGGAGAACCGCCTTGCCAGGGATCTTAGAAGGCCTTTCGGTAAGATCGTGGCGGAATGGTGAACTCGTCCTCCGTAGAACCCTCATGCAACGGCCTGCGAGTGCTTCAGAGGCGGGACGGCGGGTGATCGGCCGGCCGGAGACGGCGATCACGCGCGCTTGAACGGGTTGCAGCCGAGAGCGGCCACGGCGGCCGGGCCGGTGTCTCGCACGCGAGACGTCTCGGTGCCGGCGGCGCCCCTGCCGTGGATCGCGGCCGGGACGCGGGCGACGCCCAGCAGCCGGCACGCCTGCGCGCGAAAGATCCCGAACTCCGCCTTGCCGTACGGTGCCCAGCTGCCGTGCCCGAGCGGCACCCGGACGCGGCCCGGGCAGCGCGGGCGGTCACCGGCGGATCGCAGGACCGGTCCGGATGTCTGTGGTCCCTGTGACGGTCCGGGGGAATAGGTTGGCGGAGAAAAGATTTCGGGCAGCCGGACTCGCGATGGGGGCGAGCATGACCATGCTAAAAGGAGCAAATGTTCCGGTGGCGGCTCAGGCCGTGCGGGTCGAATTGGGGTGGCGCAGCTCCCCGGGCACACCGGATGTGGATGGCTCGGCGCTCCTTCTCGTGTCGGGAAAGGTGCGCAGCGACGCCGACTTCGTCTTCTACAACCAGCCTTCCCACGCATCCGGCGCGGTGCGCCACGAGGGGAAGCGGGCCGCCGGTGCCGGGATGACGGACAGCCTCGCTGTCGACCTGGCGCGCGTCGAGCCGGCCATCGACCGCGTGGTCCTGGCGGCCTCCGCGGACGGCGGCACGTTCGGCCGGGTGACCGGGCTGTACGTGCGGATCACGGACGCGGCCGACGGCAGGGAACTCGCGCGCTTCGACAGCGCGGACGCGACGGTCGAGACCGCTTTCATCCTCGGGGAGCTCTACCGGCGCCAGGGGGCCTGGAAATTCCGGGCCGTCGGACAGGGGTACGACACCGGCCTCGAAGGCCTCGCGACCGACTTCGGGATTTCCGTCGACGAACCGCAGCAGCCCCAGCGGACTCAGCCGTATCACCAACCCCAAACGCCTCAACAGCCCCAGAGTGCGACACGGGTTGACCATCGGCAGCCGGCCCCGCAGGCACCTCCGACGGCGTCGCCGGTACCTTCCGTACCTCCCGCCGCCGCACCCGTCCGCCTGTCCAAGGTGACTCTCACCAAGGACGCGCCGTTGGTCTCCCTCGCCAAACAGGGCGGCACTTCGGGAGTGCTTCGTGTCAATCTCAACTGGCAAGTGCGCAAACAGTTCAAGGGCTGGGGAAGCAAACTCGGCAGAGCGGTCGCCAACCACTCGGACCTCGATCTTGATCTCTGCGCTCTCTACGAACTGACCGACGGCCGCAAAGGAGTCGTGCAGGCGCTGGGAAACGCGTTCGGCGCTCTCCACCACCCTCCCTATATCCATCTCGACGGGGACGACCGCACCGGCGCCGTCGACACCGGAGAGAACCTCACCGTCAACCTCGACCACAAGAACAAGCTCCGGCGCGTCCTGATCTTCGTCACCATCTATGAAGGCGCCCGGAGTTTCGCCGATCTCCACGCGACCGTCACCCTCCAGCCCCAGCACGGCGCGCCGATCGACTTCTCGCTCGACGAATGCACCGTCCCGTCCACCGTCTGCGCACTCGCGCTCCTGACCAACAACGGGGGAGACCTCACGGTGCAGCGCGAGGCCCGCTATCTCGTCCCCGAGCGCGGAGTGAGCCCGCAGCGCACCATCGACTACGCCTATGGGTGGGGCATGAACTGGACGCCCGGCCGTAAATGACCCCCCGGCGGTCCGGTCGGTCCTGCACCCATCGGCTCACCACCGGCTCCGCTCACCGGTCCGGCGCGGCCTCGGGACGGGCGTACGTACGCCCCTTCCAGGCCGCGCCCCGGCCCCGGTGGTGCTGCACCGCCGAATCGACCGTCATCAGCAGATAGAGCACGGCGGTGAACGGGAGCAGTGGCGCCTGCCACAGCGACTGCCGGTAGTAGCCCAGCATCGGCAGATACGTCCCGGTCATCACCGCCCACGCCACGCCGCCCACCCACGCCGCCACCGGGTCACCCGTCAGCAGCCCGGCGGCGAGCGCGAGCGGCGGCGCGAGATAGACCAGCGCGAGCCCCAGCACCGTCCCCAGCAGCAACGGCGGACTGTGCCGCAACTGGGCGTACGCGCTCCGCGACACCATCCGCCACAGATCCGCCAGCCGCGGATACGGCCGCACGCTGTCCACCCGCTCCGCGAGCCCCAGCCAGATCCGCCCGCCGCTGCGCTGCACCGCCCGCGCCAGCGACACGTCGTCGATCACCGCCTGCCGGATCGACTCCGGCACCCGGGCCCGCTCCGCCGCCCCGGTCCGCAGCAGCACACAGCCACCGGCCGCCGCGGCCGTCCGTGCGCCCGCCCGGTTCACCCACCGGAACGGATAGAGCTGCGAGAAGAAGTACACGAAGGCGGGTACGACCAGTCGCTCCCAGACACTCGACACCCGCAGCCTCGCCATCTGGGAGACCAGGTCGAAGCCGCCCGACAAGGCGGCGGCGACCAGCTCCCGCAGACTGTCCGGCTCGTGCGCGATGTCGGCGTCCGTCAGCAGCAGATACTCGGGCTCCCGGGTCCGGGCCAGCGCGATCCCGTGCCGTACGGCCCAGAGCTTGCCCGTCCAGCCCGGCTCGGGCTCGCCCGGCGACACCACCGTCACCGGCAGTCCTCCGTACCGCACGGACAGCGCACGGGCGATGTCCCCGGTCCCGTCCCTGCTGCAGTCGTCGACGAGGACGATCTCCGCCTTGCCCGGATAGTCCTGCGCCAGCAGCGACGGCAGGCTCACCGGCAGCATGTCGGCCTCGTCACGTGCGGGCACCACGACCGCGACGGACGGCCATCGGTCGGGGGCCCTGCGGCGGGGCAGCCGCTGGCCGGTCCGCCAGAAGAATCCTTGTCCCAGCAGCAGCCACACCCATGCGGCCAGCGAACCCATGGCGATCCAGGCAACGGCGCTCATTCGCCGCAGTCTGCCCCACCGGAACGGAACCGCAAGGGCGGTCGACTATGGTGACCGGGTGAAGATCGCGCTCATGGACTCAGGAATCGGCCTGCTCGCGGCAGCCGCCGCAGTACGCCGGCTGAGGCCCGACGCCGATCTGGTGCTCTCCTCCGACGCCCCCGAAGGCACGCCCTGGGGACCGCGTACGCCCGAGTACGTGACCGACCACGCACTCGATGTGGCCCGCGCGGCAGCCGCCCACCGGCCGGACGCACTGATCGTCGCCTGCAACACCGCCTCCGTGCACTCCCTGCCGGCCCTCCGCGCCGCGCTCGAACCCATGCTGCCGGTCATCGGCACCGTCCCCGCGATCAAGCCGTCCGTCGCCGACGGCGGCCCGGTCGCGATCTGGGCCACGCCCGCCACCACCGGCAGCCCGTACCAGCGCGGACTCATCAATGAATTCGCCCGCTCCGTCGACGTGACCGAGGTGCCCTGCCCGGGGCTCGCCGACGCCGTGCAGAACGCCGACGAGACCGCGATCGACCGGGCCGTCGCCGCCGCCGCAGCGCTCACCCCGCGTGACGTCCGGGCCGTGGTCCTGGGCTGCACCCACTACGAACTGGTCGCCGATCGCATCCGCGCCGCCGTCCGGCAGCCCGGTCTGCCGCCCGTCGCGCTGCACGGATCCGCCGGCGCCGTCGCCGCCCAGGCACTACGCCGGATCGGGGCCGAACCCGCTCCGTCGGCCGAACCGTCCGCCGCTCTCGCCGTGCTCATCGGCGGCCGCCCCGCCGAGCTGCCGAAAGCCGCTCTGACCTACGCCGAAGGGCAGCTGCTGGGCGCCGTCAGCCCCGCCCGCTGACCCCTCGGGGGCCGTTCGACCCAGCCCCGGCGTGCGGAAATGTGAGTACGCTGCTTGACATGAGGGACCACTCCCGAAATCCCCGGCACACCGGATCCGACCCCCACTCCGCCGTCTGGGTCGGCCGAGCCACCAACCGGGCCCAGTGGGTACTCGCAGTCGCCGGAGCCGCCTGTCTGGCGCTCGGCGTCCAACTGGCCGTGAGCTCCGACTGGACCTCCGGCATCGCCCCGCTGCTGATGTCCGTGATCGGCTGTGTCGCCGCCGGACTGCTCATGCTGTTCGGCACGCTCGCCTTCGTGAACGTGGCCGTCACGGTCGACGGGGACGCCCTGGAGGTGCGCTGCGGCCACATGGGCCTGCCGCGCCGCCGGATCCTGCTCACCCATGTGGTGGGCGCGGAGTTCGCACCCGAGGTCACCCCGCGTCAGTGGGGCGGCTGGGGCTACCGCTGGCGCCCCGAGCAGGGCACGGCCGTGGTGGTCCGCAGGGGCGAGGGTCTGGTGCTCCGGCTCGGCGACGGCAGGACGTTCACCATCACGGTCGACGACGCGGAGGCGGGCGTGCGCTTCATCCGCGAGCGCCTGCACCTCCCGGCGACCGGAGCGGCGGCCGGAGCCTGACCCCCGGACGGCAGCAGGCCTGATCTGTGCGGGAATACGCCCGAACGATCCGGCACGAACGATTCAACCACCCGGGCGGGGCTGCCGGAGTCACAGCCGGCCACCGTAGACTCCGCCGGGTGAGCGCCACCATCACCCAAGTCGAAGCCGCGCAGCCGGCCTCATCCCCCGTGTCCCGGACACGACGCCTCCTGCGGCCCGCCGCCGCCGTGATCGCGGGAGTACTGCTGTATCTGAGCTTCCCGCCGCGCCCCCTGTGGTGGCTGGTCCTGCCCGGTTTCGCCCTGCTCGGCTGGGTGCTGCACCGAAGACGGCTCCGCGCCGGCTTCGGGCTCGGCCTCCTCGCCGGACTGGGCTTCATGCTGCCGCTGCTGCACTGGACCGGCGAGGAGGTCGGCCCGGTGCCGTGGCTGGCCCTCGCCGCCGCCGAGGCGCTGTTCATCGCGGTCGGCTGCATCGGGATCGCCGCCGTCAGCCGCCTCGCCTGGTGGCCGGTGTGGGCCGCCGCGGTCTGGGTACTCGACGAGGCGGTCCGGGCGCGCGTGCCGTTCGGCGGTTTCCCGTGGGGGAAGATCGCGTTCGGACAGGCGGACAGTGTGTTCCTGCCGCTCGCGGCCGTGGGGGGCACGCCACTGCTCTCCTTCGCGGTGGTGCTCTGCGGCTTCGGTCTCTGCGAAGCGGTACGCCAGTTCCGCGCCTACCGCCGTACGGGCACCCTGCCGGGGGCGGCCGTCGCCGCCGCGGCCGCGACCGTCCTGGTGCCCGTCGCCGGAGCAGTCGCCGCGCTGCCCCTCGTCGACGACTCGGCGGAGGACGGCACCGCGACCGTCGCCGCGATCCAGGGCAATGTGCCGCGGCTCGGACTCGACTTCAACGCCCAGCGCCGTGCCGTCCTGGACAACCACGCGCGCCGCACGGAGCAGCTCGCCCGGGAGGTGAAGGAGGGCAAGGTCCCGCAGCCCGACTTCGTCCTGTGGCCCGAGAACTCCTCCGACCTCGACCCGTACCGGAACGCCGACGCCCGGATCGTGATCGACGAAGCGGTGAAGGCGATCGGCGTGCCCACCGTGATCGGGGCGGTGGTCGAGCCCGACACCGGGAAGCTGCGTAACACCCTCATCCAGTGGGATCCGGACAAGGGCCCGGTCGACACGTACGACAAGCGCCACATCCAGCCGTTCGGCGAGTACATACCGATGCGTTCCGTCGCACGGATCTTCAGCTCGGACGTGGACCGGGTGCAGCGCGACTTCGGACCCGGGAAGAAGGTCGGCGTCTTCGACCTGGCGGGGACCGACGTGGGGCTCGTGACCTGCTACGAGGCCGCGTTCGACGACGCCGTACGGGACACCGTCATGCACGGCGGCCAGCTGATCGCCGTACCGAGCAACAACGCCACCTTCGGCCGCAGCGAGATGACCTATCAGCAGCTGGCCATGTCCAGGGTGCGGGCCGTCGAGCACGGCCGGTCCGTAGTCGTCCCCGTCACCAGCGGGGTCAGTGCCGTCATCCGTCCGGACGGGAAAATTGTCCAGCAGACGAAGATGTTCACCCCGGACGCGCTGGTGGAAGAGGTCCCGCTGAGGTCCTCGCTGACGCCCGCGACCAGGATGGGCACGCTCCCCGAAGGGGTGCTCGTGCTGATCGCCGTGGCCGGGCTCGGCCTGGTCGCCGTCCGGTCGGTGCGGAGTCGGCGCAGCCGGTGACCCACCGGCCGCGCCGCGTAGGGTCGGACCATGGCTACTCCTGATTTCATCCGCGAGATCCGCGCCACCGCCGGCCAACAGCTGCTCCTGCTGCCGGGAGTCACCGCCATCGTCTTCGACGACGAGGGCAGAGTGCTGCTCGGACGCCGCTCCGACACCGGCAAATGGTCGGTCATCGGCGGCATCTGCGAGCCCGGCGAGCAGCCGGCGACGACCGCGGAGCGCGAGGTGTTCGAAGAGACCGCCGTGCACTGCGTGGCGGAGCGGGTGGTCCTCACCCAGGCTCTGGAGCCCGTGCAGTACGCGAACGGCGACCGCTGCCAGTACCTCGATGTCACCTTCCGCTGCCGGGCGACCGGCGGCGAGGCACGCGTCAACGACGACGAGTCGCTGGAGGTGGGCTGGTTCCCGGTGGACGCGCTGCCCCCGCTGAACGAGTTCGCGCTGTTCAGGATCAAGCAGTCCATGACCGACGAACCCACCTGGTTCGAACGCACTGCACAGCAGTGACAACCGCTGCCCGCCGGGCGAGCCGGGTCTGCCGGCCCGCCCGGCGGACCGTGCTCAGACGGTACGGGCGTCCGCCGGCAGGGCTCCGGACGCGTCCGGGGCGGCCGCGGTCCCCTCGATGTCCGTGAGATCCCGGTGCCTGGTCTCCCTGGCGCAGGCGACCGCCAGCAGGGTGATCAGCACCGCGGCGATGACGTACAGCGAGATGGGCGTCGAACTGCCGAAGTCCGCGAGCAGCGCGGTGGCGATGAGCGGCGCCGGGGCACCGGCCGCGACCGACGAGAACTGCGCGCCGATCGAGGCGCCCGAGTACCGCATCCGGGTCGCGAACATTTCCGAGAAGAAGGCCGCCTGCGGTGCGTACATCGCCCCGTGGAAGACGAGCCCGACGGTGACGGCGAGCAGCACGCTTCCGAAGTTCCGCGTGTCGATCAGCGCGAAGAACGGGAACGTCCACACTCCTACACCGATCGCTCCGGCCAGATAGACCGGCTTGCGCCCGACCCGGTCCGAAAGCGCGCCCCACATCGGAATGACCGCGAAGTGGACGGCCGAGGCGATGAGCACCGCGTTGAGCGCCGTCTGCTTGCTCAGATCCGCTGCTGTGGTCGCGTAGACGAGCACGAACGCCGTGATGACGTAGTAGCTGATGTTCTCCGCCATCCTGGCGCCCATGGCGATCAGCACATCGCGCCAGTGGTGCTGCAGCACGGAGACGAGGGGCATCTTCTCCGCCGCCCCGGCAGCGGAGCGGCGGTCCTCGGCCTGCGCGAGCGCGGCCTTGAAGACCGGTGATTCATCGACAGAGAGCCGAATCCACAAGCCGACGATCACCAGGACACCGGAGAGCAGGAAGGGGATTCGCCAGCCCCATGCGCCGAATGCGGACTCCGACATCAGCGCGGTGAGCGCGGCGAGCACCCCGGTGGCGAGCAACTGACCGGCCGGCGCTCCCGTCTGCGGCCAGGAGGCCCAGAAGCCGCGCCGCCGGGCATCCCCGTGCTCCGACACCAGCAGCACGGCCCCGCCCCACTCACCCCCGAGCGCGAAGCCCTGCACCAGCCGCAGAACGGTGAGCAGTACGGGGGCGGCGGACCCGACCGTGGCATGCGTCGGCAACAGCCCGATGGCGAACGTCGCTCCGCCCATCATCAGCAGACTGAGCACCAGCAGCTTCTTGCGACCGAGCCGGTCGCCGTAGTGCCCGAACACCAGGGCACCGAGCGGCCGGGCTGCGAAGCCGACCGCGTACGTGAGGAAGGACAGGAGCGTTCCGACGAGAGGGTCGGACTCGGGGAAGAACAACTTGTTGAAGACCAGCGCGGCGGCTGACCCGTACAGGAAGAAGTCGTACCACTCGATGGTGGTCCCGATGAGGCTTGCGGCGACGATACGCCTGAGGTTCGAGGGTGCTGGCGGGGAGGTTGCTGGGGCGGCCATGGGTACCACTTCCGGACGGTGGGCGGGGACGGTTCCGTGTCGCCACACCGTAGGAACGGGCAGGTCAGGGGCGTATGTGGTGGGACACCATAGTTCTCGGGCCAGGTGTGCGCGGAGCCACCATCCCGGGTGTGGGAAGAGCGTTCCGAAGGCCGCCGGGTGGCCGCCCGAGCCGCGTCGGGCCCCGGCGCCCAGCTTTGCTTCGCCCGGCAGCACGCGGTGACAGCCGTGGCCGGTACGGTCGTTGCGGTCGTCCTGGTCGAACTGTGCGTGGCGTCGCGATCGAGGCCCACCTCGATCCGATTCACACGTGACCGCATCGCCGGCGCACACTCCGGGCGCGTGCTCAGACGCGGTACGCGTGGGTCTGTGCCGCCTTCACCGTCGCCCAGACCTCCGCACCCGGGTGCAGGTCCAGTTCGGCGGCGGCGACCGTGGTGAGGTCGGCGGCGAGGGGGAGGTCGCCGGTGAGGGCGGCGCGGATCTGGTCGCCGTGGATCTCCAGACCGGCGACCTCGCAGTGCCAGACGTTGCGGGCGCTGGAGCCGGTGGGGCGGTTGCGGTGGAGGGTGATGGCGCTGGGGGGGAACGCCACGAAGACCGGTCCGGACAGTACCTCCGCGGTGGTGATGGCGGGGCCGGTGTCCAGACGGACCGTGTGGCCGTTTGCGTGGCCTCGGTGGAGGTTGAGACCGACGAGTTGCGCGATGTAGTCCGTACGGGGGTGGCGGGCGATGTCGGAGGGGCTGCCCTCCTGGACGACTTCGCCGTGCTCGACGACGACCAGACGGTCGGCGAGGACCATCGCGTCGAGCGGGTCGTGCGTGACGAGTACGGCGACGGCCTCGAACTCGGCCAGGTGGCGCCGGAGTTGGGTGCGTACCTCCAGGCGGGTCCGGGCATCGAGTGCGGCGAGGGGTTCGTCGAGGAGGAGCAGCCGAGGCCGGGTGGCGAGGGCGCGGGCCAGCGCGACGCGCTGCGCCTGGCCGCCGGAGAGCCGCCGGGGCTTGGCGCGGGAGTGATCCGCGAGACCCAGGCGGTCGAGCCACTGGGCGGCATGTGCCCGCGCCTCTGCCTTGGTCGCCCCCTGGCAGCGCGGCCCGAACGCCACATTGTCCAGGGCGGTCAGGTGGGGGAAGAGGAGGTAGTCCTGGAAGACGACGCCGACCGGCCGGGACTCCGGCGGCGTACGCTCCAGTGCCGCGCCGTCCAGCCGCAGGTGGCCGCCGGTGAGTGGGGTCAGGCCGGCCAGTGCGCGCAGGGCCGTGGTCTTGCCGGCGCCGTTCGGACCGAGCAGGGCGACGACCTCGCCGGGCGCGACGGCCAGCGCCACGTCGAGCCGGAAGGCGCCGCGGTCCACCACGAGCCGGGCGTCGAGCCCGTCGGTTCCGGTGCCGGCACGGAGGGCGTGGGTCTCGGTCATGCGGCGATCGTCCAACGGTTGTGGTTCCTGGTCATCCGGCGGTCATCCAACGGTCGCGCAGCCCGGCCAGCACCGCGACGGACACCGCCAGCAGCACCAGGCTGAGGGCGATCGCCGCCTCCGGGTCGCTCTGCAGAGCGAGGTAGACGGCGAGGGGCATGGTCTGCGTACGGCCGGGGAAGTTGCCGGCGAAGGTGATGGTCGCGCCGAACTCGCCGAGCGCGCGGGCCCACGCCAGCACCGCACCCGCCGCGATGCCCGGCGCGATCAGCGGGAGCGTCACCCGGCAGAACGCGGTGAAGCGGGACGCGCCCAGCGTGGTCGCCGCCTCCTCGTAACGCGGATCGGCGGCCCGCAGCGTTGCCTCGACACTGATGACGAGGAACGGCATCGCCACGAAGGCTTCCGCGACCACGACCCCCGCCGTGGTGAACGGCAGGGTGACGCCGAACCAGGAGTCCAGCCACTGCCCGACGATGCCGTTGCGGCCGAGCGCCGTCAGCAGCGCCACACCGCCCACGACCGGCGGCAGGACCAGCGGGAGCGTCACAAGAGCGCGTACGAGGCCGCGACCGCGGAACTCGACCCGGGCCAGCAGCCAGGCCAGCGGCACCCCGAAGACCAGGCTCACGGCGGTGGCGGCGGTGGCACAGATCAGGGACAGCCGTAGCGCCTGCCACACCTCGGCGCTGGCCAGCAGTTCGGGCATGCTGCGCCACGGGGCCCGTACGAGCAGGGCGATCAGCGGCACCACCAGGAACGCCAGGCCGATCAGCGCGGGTACCAGCAGAGGAAGCGGAGCGCCGCGGCCGCCCCCCGCCCGGACACGCCGACGCCGTGCCCCACCCCGGAGGGTGCCGGTCGCGGCGTCGGACTTCGCGGTCGCGGTCACGGCTTCAGGAACCCGGCCCCGGACAGGACCTTCTGACCCTCGGCGGACTGCACCAGGTCGATGAATGCCTTGGAGGCCTCCGCGTTGGGGGCATCCTTGAGCAGGGCGATCGGATAGTCGTTGACGGCGCCGGCCGATTCGGGGAACTCCACGCCCTCCACCTCGTCACCGGCCGCCTTCACGTCGGTCTTGTACACGACCGCCGCGTCGGCCTCCTTCAGCTCGACCTTGGTCAGGGCGCTCCTGACGTCCTGCTCGTACGAGACCGGGGTGAGCTTGAGACCGCTGGCGTCCAGGGCCTTCTGGGTGGCGGCGCCGCACGGCACTTCCTCGGCGCAGAGCACGACCTTCAGGCCCGATCCGGTGAGGTCCTTGAGAGAGGCGATCCTGTCGGGGTTGCCCGGCAGCGTTGCGATCTCCAGCTGGTTGCGAACGAAGGTGGCGGGAGTGCCGGAGACGTCTCCCGCATCGGTGACGATCTTCATCGTCCTGGGGCTGGCCGCAGCGAACACATCGGCCGGTGCGCCGCCGGTGATGCTCGCGGCGAGCGAGTCGCTGCCGCCGAAGCTGAAAGTCACCTTCGTACCCGGGTGTTGCTTCTCGAACTCCTTGCCCAGGGTTGTGAAGCTCTCCTTCAGCGAGGCCGCGGCGAACACGGTCACCGTGCCGGACAGCTTGCCGGACGAGGAGGACGGGGCGGAGGAGTCCGACTTCGCCGACGAGGAGCAGGCGCTCAGGGCAAGCAGCGCGGCGGTGCCCGCACCGGCCGCCTGCAGGGTCCGGCGGGTCCGGCGCGCGGTACGGGTTGTCACGGGTCCACTCCCTCTGGTCCTGACGGACACATCACATCTACGGTCTGTCGACGACCACGTCGGCCGACCCGACCACGGCAACCGCCGGAACACCGGGCTGCGGCTTCAGTTCCTCAGCCGACTCGCGGCTGACCGTCGCCGCGCCCGGAACGGCCCGGCCCGGACATCCGCCAGCGCTGATGATACTGCCGCAGATGCGAAGGGAAAGTCATCTCCTGCTTTGCATGAGCAGGCTCATGGATCTTTGTGGATTGCATGTGCGTCTGTGCAGGCCGGGTGTCCGGGTACGGGCCTCCGGGAGGTGGTAGCCCGTGAGCCGGCCCCCCGCAGCGGCGGACGGGGTGGCGCAATTCGCTCTCGCCGGCGATCTGTCCCGTCCGGTCCGCCTGACCGTGGCCGACCTGCACGCCTGGCCGCAGCACGAGGCCGACGTCAGCTTCGCGTGCGCCACCAGCGGCATCCAGCACCACCGCTTCACCGGGCCGCTCCTGCACGACGCCCTGTCGGCGGCCGGTCCCGTCTCCGACCTCGACCGCCGCAAGGACCGCCTGCGCTTTTTGATCGCGGTGTCCGGCGCGGACGGCCACCACGCCCTGCTGTCCTGGGCGGAGATCGACCCCGACTTCGGCCGCGCGCCCGTACTGCTCGCCACCACGGTCGACGGCACGCCGCTCGACCGCGTGGGCGCCCAGCTCGTCCTGCCGGCACCCCGATGCGCCGCACCGACAAGGCCGGACGCCGCCGCTGGATCCTGGAGATCCATCTCGTCGACCGGGAGCGGGAGTTCGGCGGCTTCTACGAGGAACTGCTCACGCTCCGACCCGACGGGCACCGGCCCCGCGCCGCGGTCAGACGCGGTCGATGTGCACATTCGTCGACTTGACCCGGGCCGTGGCCTCCATTCCGACCTCCAGCCCCAGCTCCTCCACAGCCTCCCGCGTCAGCAGCGACACCAGCCGGTGCGGGCCGGCCTGGATCTCCACCTGGGCGGCGACATCGCCGAGCTTCACCGCGGTGACGATCCCGGGGAAGGCATTGCGGACCGAGGTGTACGAGGTGTCCTCCTCGCCGCCACCGCCCTTGGCCAGCTCCACGGAGAACTCGGCGAGATCCCTCCCCTCGATGAGCCGTCGCCCGCCCTCGTCCCGATGGGTGGACATCCGGCCGGCGTCGGCCCAGCGACGTGCGGTGTCGGGGCTCACGCCGAGGAGCCGGGCGGCCTGGCCGATTGTGTAGAACTGCATACCATTCAAGATAGGCCCATCCGTGGACGCCGATGCCCACCGCATCACCGGCATCGTGGGTACCATCCGCATCACCTCGCCGCCGCCGGCCGGCCGGATCTCGCATCCGGGACCGGACCACGTGTCCCACGTCGCCGTGGCCGCCGACCCGGAGGCAGTCGCGGCCGAGATCACACCGCTTGCCGAGGCGGCCCGGGCCGTTGTCCGGGCGGTGTGAAGCACGCCCGCCGGTCACCGGAGCGACGGTTGTCGAGGAAGCACGGATGTCGGCCGCACCGTCAGCCGAGTGCGTGCGCCGTGCTGTCCCGGACCACGAGCCGTGTCGGCACCAGAGTCGTTCCCCGCTCCGCCTCGCCCTGCCGCACCTGGCGCAGGGCGCTCTCCACGCAGCGCCGGCCGACTTCGGCGAAGTCCTGGTGGACCGTGGTCAGCGGCGGCAGGAACGAGCCCGAATCCGGGATGTCGTCGAAGCCGATGACCGAGACGTCCTCGGGGACCTTGCGGCCGCGCTCGTGGAGGGCCCGCAGCAGGCCGAGCGCCATCTGGTCGTTGGCGGCGAACACCGCGGTGCAGTCGGCCTGTTCGGCCAGCTGGAGGCCGGCCCGGTAGCCGGACTCCGCCGACCAGTCGCCGCGCACGAGGGGCGGGGGCACGCGGCCCGCCTCCTCAAGTGTGCTGCGCCAGGCGTCCGTTCGGCGCTGCGCCGCGAACGACGCCTCCGGTCCGGCGAGGTGCCACACCGTTCGGTGCCCGAGGTCCAGCAGGTGCCGCACGGCGTCCCGTGTGCCGCCCGCCTGGTCCGTGTCGACGACCGCGTACCGGTCCCCGGCATCCGAGTCCGCGACCACGATCTTCACATGCGGCGGCAGCGACAGGCTTGCCGAGTCGAGCAGATGGACCTCCATGATGACGATGACCGCGTCCACCGCCAGCTCGCCCAACCGTGAGAAGGCGCCGCGCACTTCGTCCTGGGTGGGGACCGCGACCGGCAGAAGCGTGACCGAGTACCCCTCCTGCGCGGCCGAGGTCGCGATGGCCTCCAGCGTGCGCATGTTCCCCGTCGTGGACAGAGTGAACGTGATCACGCCAATCGTGCGGAACTCGCCCCGCTTCAGCGCACGGGCCGCGCTGTTGGGCCGGTAGCCGAGTTCCTTCATCGCCGCGAGCACCCGTTGCCGCGTCTCCTCGTTGACGCCGGGGAAGCCGTTGGCGACGCGGGACACCGTCTGCGAGGAGACCCCCGCGACCCGGGCGACGTCTGCCATCGACGCGCTCTGTGCCCGGCGCCGGCCGCTGCTCCCGCCCCGCGCCGGGGCGCTGTCCGCTGCTCCCACCGTCCCTCTCTTTCACCAACTGCCCCGTTCGTATACCGGGCGACAGACTCTTGACCGTGATCAACGGGGCGGTGTAGACATGCCGCCACCGGATGTTTACGTAACCATAACAGTCGTCGGTTCCTTGCACGCCGGAATGGTTACGCAAACATCAGGGTCAGCACCCGCGAGGGACGTAGGAGCGAGGACGCGAGATGACGACGCTGCAACCGTCGGCGGCCACAGGGCCCCGCCCGGCCGGACCACCGGTGCGACGGGCACGCCGCTCGTGGACGGGATGGGGGTTCATCGGCCCCTTCGTCCTCGTCTTCGCACTGGCCTTCCTGGCGCCGCTCGGATACTCGGTCTATTTGAGCCTGTTCAGGACCCGGATCATCGGCGGTACCACCTTCGTGGGCCTCGACAACTACCAACAGGCCCTTCAGGACGGTCAGTTCTGGGAAGGTGTAGGCCGCGTCGGCCTCTTCCTCCTGATCCAGGTGCCGATCATGCTGGGCCTCGCTCTGCTGATCGCGCTCGCCCTCGACAGCGGTCGCCTCTACGGCAAGGACTTCTTCCGGATAGCCGTCTTCCTGCCGTACGCGGTGCCCGCCGTCGTCGCCTCCCTCATGTGGGGCTTCATCTACGGCACCCGCTTCGGCCTGGTCGGCGACATCAACGAGGCGTTCGGCGTGAAGCTGCCCGACCCGCTCTCCCCGGACCTGATCCTGGCGTCCATCGGCAACATCGTGACCTGGGAATTCGTCGGCTACAACATGTTGATCTTCTTCGCCGCGCTGCGAGTCGTCCCGCACTCGCTGTACGAGGCGGCGGAGATCGACGGCGCGGGTCAGTGGCGCGTCATCTCGGCGATCAAGCTGCCGGCCATCCGCGGCGCGCTCGTCATCGCCACCATCTTCTCGATCATCGGCAGCTTCCAGCTCTTCAACGAGCCCGCCATCCTCCAGAAGCTGGCACCGAACGCGATCACCACCGACTACACCCCGAACTACTACACGTACTCGCTGTCCTTCTCCGGCCAGCAGCACAACTACTCAGCGACGGTCGCCATCGTCATGGGCGTGATCACCATGGTCGTCGCCTATGCCGTCCAGTTGCGCGGCATGCGCAAGGGAGCGTGAGCCCAATGACTGGACCGAGCACCACCGTCCCCGCCGCCTCCCGCTCCACAGCGGTACCGCCGAAGTCCGCCGCCCCGCGCCTTCGCGCCCCGCGCCGCCACACCCCGGGACGCCCAAGGCGCAGTGTCCTGCTGACCGTGCTCGCCGTCGTTGTCCTGCTCTACAGCCTCGTACCACTGTTGTGGCTGCTGATCAGCGCCACCAAGACACAACGGGGCCTGGGGCGCTCGTTCGGCCTGTGGTTCGACGGGGACTTCGCCCTGTGGGACAACATCACCCGGACCTTCACGTACCAGGACGGCGTCTTCGGGCGCTGGCTCCTCAACACCCTGCTGTACGTGGTGGTGGGCGCGGGCGGAGCCACCTTCCTCGCCGTCCTCGGCGGGTACGCGCTCGCCAAGTTCTCCTTCCCGGGCAAGCGCGCCGTGTTCGCGGTCGTCATCGGCGCGGTCGCGGTGCCGACCACGGCGCTCGCCGTCCCGACCTTCCTCATGTTCAGCAAGATCGGCCTGACCGACACCCCGTGGGCGGTCATCATCCCCTCCCTGATCTCGCCGTTCGGCCTGTACCTGATGTGGGTGTTCGCCACTGAGGCCATCCCCACCGAACTGATGGAGGCCGCCCGCATCGACGGCGCGAGCGAACTGCGCACCTTCTTCCGGGTGGCCCTGCCACTGCTCGCGCCCGGCACGGTCACCGTTCTGCTCTTCACCACGGTCGCGACGTGGAACAACTACTTCCTGCCGCTGATCATGCTGAAGGACCCCGACTGGTACCCACTGACCGTCGGACTCGACGCGTGGAACAAACAGGCGTACGCGGCCGGCGGCGAGGTCGTGTTCAACCTGGTCATCACCGGCTCGCTGATCACCATCGTGCCGCTGATCGCCGCGTTCCTGCTGCTCCAGAAGTACTGGCAGTCCGGCCTCGCCGCCGGAAGCGTCAAGGAATAGGCGCGGCAAGGAGGTCCCGATCAGCAACCCCGGTCTTCACCGTTTCTCACATCCCCCTGCAGGACCACGACGAAGTGGAAGAATCGCCATGCCCAAGCACCCCCGCCGCCTGCTGCGCGGCATCGGTCTCGTCTGCGCCCTCGCCCTCGGGGCGACCGCCTGCGGCGGCTCCGGCAACGACGACTCCGGACAGGAAAAGGTCGGCTCGGCCGACATCCAGGCCGCGCTGAAGAAGGGCGGCACCGTCACCGTATGGGCGTGGGAGCCCACCCTGAAGCAGGTCGCCGCCGACTTCGAGAAGAAGTATCCGAAGGTCGACATCGAACTGGTCAACGCGGGCACCAACAACGACCAGTACAAGGCCCTGCAGAACGCGATCTCCGCCAAGAAGGGCGTCCCCGACGTCGCGCAGATCGAGTACTACGCCCTCAGCCAGTACGCGCTGACCAAGTCGGTCACCGACCTCGAGCCGTACGGCGCCGAGAAGCTGGCCGACGCGTACTCACCCGGCCCGTGGAACGCGGTGCAGGCCGGTGACGGCATCTACGGACTGCCGATGGACTCGGGACCGATGGCGCTCTTCTACAACAAGAAGGTCTTCGACAAGTACGAGATCGCCGTCCCGACGACATGGGACGACTACGTCGAGGCGGCCCGCAAGCTGCACAAGGCGGACCCGAAGGCGTACATCACCAGCGACCTCGGCGACGCGGGCCTGACCACCAGCCTTCTGTGGCAGGCCGGTGCGCACCCGTACAAGGTCGACGGCACCGAGGTCGGCATCGACTTCACCGACGCCGGCGCGAAGAAGTACACCGAGACCTGGCAGAAGCTCATCGACGAGAAGCTCGTCTCGCCAATCGTCGGATGGAGCGACGACTGGTACAAGGGCCTCGGCGACGGCACCATCGCCACACTGCCCATCGGCGCGTGGATGCCCGCCAACTTCGCCTCCGGCGTGGAGGGAGCCTCCGGCGACTGGCGCGTGGCCCCGCTGCCGCAGTGGACCAAGGGAGCGACGGACAGCTCGGAGAACGGCGGCAGCTCGCTCGCGCTCCCCGAACTCGGCAAGAACAAGGAACTCGCCTACGCCTTCGTCGAGTACGCCAACTCCGGGGCGGGTGTGCAGACCCGCATCAAGAACGGCGCGTTCCCCGCGACCACCGAGGACCTGGAGTCCGAGGCGTTCCAGAGCACCGAATTCCCGTACTTCGGCGGCCAGAAGGCCAACAAGATCTTCGCCGAGTCCGCGAAGAACGTGCCGGCCGACTGGAAGTACCTGCCGTACCAGGTCTACGCCAACTCGATCTTCAACGACACCGTCGGCAAGGCCTACATCTCCGGCACCAAGCTGTCCCAGGGCCTGAAGGCGTGGCAGGACGCGTCCGCCAAGTACGGCACCGAGCAGGGCTTCACTGTGAAGAAGTAGCCACTGGAGTCCCGGAGGCTCACCCCCTTCGCGCCAATGCGCAACGCATCATCGGACCTCGGAAGGATCTGCATGACCTCCCCCCGCACCTCCCGTTTCCCGTACCCGGCGGGCAGCGACGGCAGCCGACGCCTCGGCTACGGCGCCGACTACAACCCCGAGCAGTGGCCGCGGGAGGTGTGGGAGGAAGATGTCCGGCTGATGCGCGAGGCCGGTGTCAACGTCGTCTCCCTGGCGATCTTCTCCTGGGCCCGTCTCCAGCCAACCGCAGAAACTTGGGACTTCGGCTGGCTCGACGAGGTCATGAACCTGCTGCACGCGGGCGGCATCGGCGTCGACCTGGCCACCGCGACCGCGTCCCCGCCACCGTGGCTCACCACCGCCCACCCGGAGATCCTGCCGGTGACCGCGGCCGGTGAGACGCTCTGGCCGGGCGCGCGCCAGCACTGGCGGCCCACCTCACCGGTCTTCCGCACCCACGCGCTCCGCCTGGTACGGAAGTTGGCCACGCGCTACGCCGGACACCCTGCCCTGGTCGCCTGGCACGTCAACAACGAGCTGGGCTGCCACAACATCTACGACTACTCCGACGACGCCGCCCGCGCCTTCCGTGCCTGGCTGCGCCGCCGCTACACCACAATCGAAGCCCTCAACCACGCCTGGGGAACTGCCTTCTGGTCCCAGCGCTACAGCGACTGGGACCAGATCCTGCCGCCGCGCCTCGCTGCCTCGCATCCCAACCCGACGCAGCAGCTCGACTTCAAGCGGTTCTCGTCGGACGCGCTCAAGGATCATCTGATCGCGGAGCGCGAGGTGCTGCGCGAACTGACCCCGGACGTGCCGGTAACCACCAATTTCATGGTGATGGGCGGCACCAAGGGCATGGACTACGCGGACTGGGCGGGCTCGGGAGCGATCGACTTCGTCTCCAACGACCACTATGTCGTGCCCGGCCCTCAGGACCGTGACGAGCTGTCCTTCTCCGCCAACCTGACCAGTGGCATCGCAGGCCACCTCCCGTGGTTCCTGATGGAGCACTCCACCGGTGCCGTGAACTGGCAACCTGTCAACCTGGCCAAGAGACCTGGTGAGTTGGCGCAGGACTCGCTGCTGCATGTGGCGCACGGCGCCGATGCCGTCTGCTTCTTCCAGTGGCGCCAGTCGGCGGCCGGAGCCGAGAAATACCACTCGGCGATGGTGCCGCACGCAGGTCCCGACAGCGAACTCTTCCGTTCCGTCACCGAGCTGGGGCGCACCCTGGAAGCGCTCGCACCGATCGCCGGAGCCGTTCGTGAACCCGCCCGCGTGGCCGTCCTGTTCGACTGGGAATCGTGGTGGACCAGCGAGCACGACTCCCACCCCACATCACGGCTCGACTACCACCGCGAGGCCCTCGACTGGTACTCCGCGCTGCTGCGGCTCGGCATCCGCGCCGACGTGGTGCCCGCGCACGGCACCGACCTCTCCTCGTACGATGTGGTGATCGCTCCCGTGCTGCACGTGGTCTCGCAGCCGTACGGCCAGGAGCTGACCCGGTATGTCGAGGGCGGCGGGCACCTTGTCACCACGTACTTCTCCGGCGTCGTCGACGAGAACGACCACATCTGGCTCGGCGGCTACCCCGGCGCCCTGCGCGAGCTGCTCGGGATCCGCATCGAGGAGTTCGGGCCGCTGCTCGACGACGTCACCGTCGGTCTCGACAACGCGACGACCGGCAGCCTGTGGACCGACCGGATCACCGTCACCGGGCCGGACGTGGAGGTGCTGGCCCGCTACCGCAGTGGCACCTACGCCTCCCGCCCGGCGGTCACACGTCGTACGACAGGCCGAGGCTCGGCCGCGTACGTTTCCACCCGCATGGGCACCGAAGGCCTGGCCGAACTGCTGCCGGAGCTGCTCCGACCGGCCGGTGTGTCCAGCGAACTCCCATACGGAGCACGTGGGTCGGTCGAACTCGTCGTACGCCGCGACGCCGGGAGCCGCTATCTCTTCTTCGTCAACCGCAGCGACGTGCCGGTGCCGCTTCCCGGTGTGACCGGTGAGCTCCTCGTCGGTCCCGGGACGGAAGACGCCCTCGTACTACGGCCCCGGGGCGTCGCCGTGCTCCGGCAGCCCGCCCCCTGAACCGCACCACCACCGCAGTACCAACCACTCGCCCACACTCATGATTCGGGAGTACACGTTGGCACGCCGCACCCGCGCCCGACGACTCCCCGGCCTCGCCGGCAGCGCCGCCCCGGCCTCCGGAGCAGCCCTCGCGACCGCCCCGCCCGCGACCGCGGACGCATCGACGGCCGCCGTCGCGGTGACCCCCGACCCCTCGTACCAGCAGCAGAAGTTCTGTCCGTCATGTGGTCAGAGACGGCGGCTGGATCGTCGACGGATACGCGGTGGCGGGCTGACCGGAGGGAGGGCGGCGCCGCGCCGACGGGGTCGGCTGATCTAGAGTGCTCAGGCCAGTTCCCGGACCGCGGACCTGAGAAGGAATCACGGATTATGCCCACTGAGACGTTCGAGTTTCAGGTGGAAGCGCGACAGCTTCTGCAGATGATGATCCACTCGATCTACTCGAACAAGGACGTGTTCCTGCGCGAACTCGTCTCCAACGCCTCCGACGCGCTCGACAAGTTGCGGCTCGAAGCACTGCGCGACGACTCGCTCGACGCGGACGTGTCCGACCTCCACATCGCCATCGAGACCGACCGGCAGGCCCGCACGCTGACCGTGCGGGACAACGGCATCGGAATGTCTCACGACGAAGTGGTCCAGCTCATCGGGACCATCGCGAACTCGGGCACCGCGAAGTTCCTGCGGGAACTCAAGGAGGCCGAGGGAACCACCGCGGCAGAAGGGCTGATCGGTCAGTTCGGCGTCGGGTTCTACTCCAGCTTCATGGTGGCCGACGAGGTCACGCTGCTGACCCGGCGCGCGGGCGAGAGCCAGGGCACCCGGTGGACGTCGACGGGTGAGGGCACGTACACGATCGAGACCGTCGACAGCGCGCCCCAGGGGACCGCCGTCACGCTCCGGCTCAAGCCGGAGGACAGCGATGACCAGCTCCACGACTACGTCTCCCCGTGGAAGATCAGGGAGATCGTCAAGCGGTACTCGGACTTCATCACCTGGCCCGTCCGGATGGCTCCCGAGGCGGCCGACGGCGTCGACGGTGCGGAAGGGGCCGACGACGCCCCGCGCGATCCCGAGACGCTCAACTCGATGAAGGCCCTGTGGGCGCGCTCGCGCGACGAGGTGACCGACGACGAGTACCACGAGCTGTACAAGCACATCAGCCACGACTGGAGCGCCCCGCTGGAGACCATCCGTCTCCAGGCGGAAGGCACCTTCGAGTACCAGGCGCTGCTCTTCATCCCGTCGCACGCGCCCCAGGACCTGTTCATGCAGGGCTACCAGCGCGGCATCCAGCTCTATGTGAAGCGCGTCTTCATCATGGACGACTGCGAAGCGCTGATGCCGCCGTACCTGCGCTTCGTCAAGGGCGTCGTCGACGCGCAGGACCTGTCGCTCAACGTGTCGCGCGAGATCCTCCAGCAGGACCGCCAGATCCAGTTGATGCACCGGCGGCTGGCGAAGAAGGTGCTGTCGACGGTCAAGGACATGATGTCCGCCGAACCGGAGCGGTACGCCACGTTCTGGCGGGAGTTCGGCCGTGTCCTCAAGGAGGGGCTGCTGAGCGACTTCGAGAACCGCGAGGCGATCCTCGGTGTCTCGTCCTTCGCCACGACCCACGACAAGGACGAGCCGACCACGCTGCGGCAGTACGTGGAGCGGATGAAGGACGGCCAGGAGCACATCTTCTACCTGACGGGCGAGTCCCGGCAGGCCATCGAGAACTCCCCGCACATGGAGGCGTTCCGCGCCAAGGGCGTCGAGGTGCTGCTGCTCACCGACCCCGTCGACGAGGTGTGGGTCCAGGCGGAGCCCGCCTTCGACGGCAAGCAACTGCGGTCCGTCGCCAAGGGCGAGGTCGACCTCGGCACCGAGGAGGAGAGGAAGGAGGCCGCCACCGAGCGCGAGGGCCGGCAGCAGGAGTACGCGGATCTGCTCGGCTGGATGACCGACCGGCTGAGCGGGACCGTCAAGGAGGTGCGGCTCTCCTCGCGCCTCACCGTCTCGCCCGCCTGCATCGTCTCCGACATGCACGACGTGACACCGGCCCTGGAGAACATGTACCGCGCCATGGGCCAGGACGTGCCCCAGGTCAAGCGCATCCTCGAACTCAACCCGGAGCACACGCTGGTCAGTGGTCTCAACAGGGCGCACGCCGAACGCGGTGAGGAGGACGGCACCGGCCTCCAGGAGACGGCCGAGCTCCTCCACGATCTGGCGCTGCTGGCCGAGGGCGGCGAGCTGGGCGACCCCTCGCGCTTCGTCAGGCTGATGGCCGACCGCCTCGAACGCACCCTGTGAACGTGACCGCTCCCGCACGCCCGGGAGCGGTGGACGAGCGCGCCACCGGTCGAGAGGGGGCCGAAGATGTCGTACACCGACAGGTCGAAGCCGAGCTGCGCCAGTCCGAGCACACGGTCGTCGGCG